>CAYYTN010000004.1:0-32537 GCA_964474495.1 uncultured Chloroflexota bacterium | reverse complement strand
CCGCTCTACATTCGGGTGCGGGCAGACCCGGATCACCCGATCTTCGACAGTGACGACGTGGTTGTCTTCTACGACCGTGGCGATCAACTGCCAGGCGGGGCGATGTTGGTTCGCGATGAGCCGGCGCCGTCCGACTGGGATCTCGCAATTCGCATATATCGGCCGGTGCCGCTGAGAACCGTGGCCGGTCGGCTCTACAACATGACCGCCAGTTCACCGCTGCGGTTCACCCTGGCCCTCGGCGCCGTCGCGCTGGCCACGGCCATTCTTGCCCGGTTCGTCGGGAAGACCCCGGGAGGAGACACGAGAAAGCTGCTGGTAGCGGCAATCTTCCTGTCGGCGGCCATCCTTGCGACCTCCCTTGCCACCGACGGCTGGATCGATCCGTCCGCGGTGACCATCGGTGCGGCCCTCAATTGACCGCCTTCTTCCGGCGGCGCCCACACCTTCCCCTGCTAATCGCCCTCGCGGCCATGATCGCCATCGCCTGGCTAACCGCCACCCCGTTTGCCTGGGACAACGACGAGGCCGCCCACTACGGAACCTCCCGCGACATCTACGAGGCCGGGGGCCTGCCCGGCGGCGACGAGTTCCCCGAAGTCATCCTCCCGGGTGTCGCGTTTCAGGATGCCGGCCTCGGCAAATACCACTCCCTGCCGCCGACTTACTACGCGACGACCGCCCTGCTGTTCAATCTGAACCCCGGAAACGTCGGGGACTACACCCCCGGCCTGCTGGCCGGCCGCATCCTCTCCGCCGTCCTTTACGTTCTTGCCATCTTCTTTATCTACGAACTGGTTCGCACGCTCAACGGGGGGAGATTCCTGCCGGCCGCGGCCACCGCCTCGGCCTGTGCGCTGATACCGAAGATGGCATCCATCGGCGGCTCATTCACGGCCGACAGCTTCGCCCTGGCCGCGGTCACCTTTCTGGCCCTGACAACTGTTCGCGCCGTTCATCGCCAGTGGACCTGGCGCGCGACCTTCCTGGTGGGATTGGCCGCCGCACTCGTTCTGATGAGCCGGCCAAGCGCCCTTCCAATCCTGTTCTTCCCGGCCATCATGTTCTTCTTCCACCTGCCCAGCGGCCTCGTCGGCTGGCTGCAGCGCGGGCTTCTTTTGGTGGCCACGACGGTCCTCCCCAACTCCTGGTGGCTCGTCCGCAATTGGCGGAACCTGGACGGTGATCTCCTCGGTGCGACCACCCAGGTGGAATACCAGTACTCGCTGGGACTCCCCTACGCAACCGACGAGATCTTTCTGTTCAAAGCGTCCGAGACCGGCTTTTCCAGCATTCCCGAGATGATCCTGCAGACCGACTGGCTGCTCCGCTTCAACACCCGCCTGTGGCTTTCCGAGCGCTACGACAACGGCAGCGGCCTTGGCATGTTCCTCGCAGCCGTCTTGGTGGTAGTGACGGTTGCGGCATTGATCGTCGCGGTTCGCGGCGCGGGGTGCTCCCCGGGCAAATCCCTCCAACCCGCCCAGCGATTCGTGCCCCTGGCCCTCCTCGTAGTCTTCCTAATCGCGGCCGTGATGACCGCCAACAACAACTACACCCATGGTCTCTATGTCGTCGGGCGCTATGCGATGCCCCCGGTGGCGCTTGTGATCGCGGCCACGGTGGCCATGGCATCGCGACTCGACAGCCCCCTCGGCCGCTACGCGGCCCCCGCCGTCGCCGTCGTCATGTTCGCCGTCCACGCCGCGTTCTGGGCCGGCTTCCTGCTTCCCGACCTGCTTCGGCAGATCGGGCCCGCCTGATTTGCCGCCCCGTCGCAACCGACTGTGACTTGCCCGGCATCCGGCCCTCGGGATACCTTGAGTCAACCGCGCGTACCGACCCGGCTCCACACGTAGAGATTACCCACTTGCAGGTTCCATTCTTCAAATCGAGCATCGATGAGGACGACATCGCCCGGGTGGTTGCGGTTCTCCGCACCAACTTTCTCACCACCGGGCCGGTGACCGCCGAATTCGAGGAGGAATTGGCCCACTACTGTGGGACCACAAATGCGATCGGCGTCATGAGCTGCACCTCGGCGATGCACCTGTGCCTGATCGCGCTGGGGATCGGCCCCGGTGACGAAGTCATCACCACCCCGATGAGTTTCGTCGCCACCGCCAACGTGATTTGCCACACCGGCGCCCGGCCGGTCTTTGTCGATGTCGAACCCGACACCGGCAACATCGACGCCGGTCGAATCGAGACTGCCATCACCAGTCGCACAAAGGCCCTTCTGCCGGTCCACCTGTACGGCCAGATGGCCGACATGCCCGCCATCGCCGCCATCGCCGACCGCCACAACCTCCATGTCATCGAAGACGCCGCCCACGCCATCGAGGCCGGCCGTGACGATCATCGCATCGGCTCCCATTCACGCGCCGCCTGCGTGAGTTTTTACGCCACCAAGAACATTACCGCCGGCGAAGGTGGCGCGATCGTCACCAACGACGACGATCTCGCGACAGAGTTGAAGCGGCTACGGCTGCACGGCATGAGCGCCGACGCCGCCGACCGCTATACCGGGACCTATCGCCACTACGATGTCCCCGACGCCGGCTGGAAATGCAACCTGAGCAACATCCAGGCCGCCATCGTACTGGGGCAGCTGCGGCGCATCGACGATCTCCTGGCTCGCCGGACCGCCGCCTACGATCGCTACGCCGACGCCTTCGCCGGCCAGCCCGGGCTGACGCTGACGGCCATTCGATCCGCAAGCCGCCGCGCCTGCCACCTGTTCACCATTCAGGTAGACCCGGACATCCGGGATCGCTTTCTCCACGGACTCCAGCAGCGCGGCATCGGCGTGGCAGTCAATTTCCGCCCCATCCACCTGATGGCCTACTACCGGCAGACATTTGGCCACTCCGAGGGTACGTTCCCCAACGCCGAGCGGATCGGCGCCTCCACCATCTCGCTGCCGCTGCACCCGAGCCTGACGACCGAGGAGCAGTCGGCCGTCATCGAAGCCGTGCTCGCCACCCGCGACGAATTGGCCGGCGCCGCCTAGCGCCTACCGCCCTGCGAGACTCTCGGCGATCGCCACCAGTCCGCGCGCGTGGTTCTCCCAGCTGAAATCAGCCGCTCGGGCTGTCGCTTCCGCACCGAGCCGCTCGCGCAGCCCGGGCTCCTCGCCAACCCGTCGCATCAGGCCGGCCAATTCCACCGGGTCGCCCGCATCGAACAGCAGACCGGCATCCCCGACCACCTCCGGGAGCGCCCCGGCGTCCGCTGCGATCACTGGCGTGCCACAGGCCATCGCCTCAAGCGCCGGAAGGCCAAACCCCTCGTAGAATCCCGCCATAATCAGGGCATCAGCCGATTTCATCAGATGGGCTACCTGCTGCGTCGGGAGGCCACCCAGCACCCGGACGCCATCGAGCTTTTTTGGATCAGGCAGTCCCCGAGCGGTCGCCTCCTCACCTGACCAGCCCTTCGCACCGACGAGCAACAATTCGTGCCGGTTGCCGCCCACCCGCAGCCGCTCGAACCCCTCCAGCACGGTCGGCAGATTCTTTCTTGGCTGGATCGTTCCGACATGCAGGAAGAACGGCGCCGTCAGCCCCAGTTCGCGCCTCGTCGCTTCCGCCGCATCACTATCGATGTCCGACCGGAACATCTCCGGATCATGGGCATTGTGCAGAACCTCGATCTCGCCCGTCGGCAGGCCGTACACCCGTTCGACATCCCTCGCCGTCGTGTTCGATACAGCCACCACTTTCGCCGCGGCGTGCACATTCGCCGCCGTGCACCGATCGAGATAGGCGATCATCTCCCGGGTGAAATACCGCTCCGCCTCATCCAGCATGAAGGCAAGATCGTGCACTATCGGCACCCGGGGAGGGCCACTGATCACCGGTGGCTCCTCATGGGCGTTGCAGATGTAGGCGTCCAGCCGGCGCCAGCGCGATTCCAGCGGTAGCCGCAGGCGATACCACGGGTCTCCGCCGACAAGGCGTTGCAGAATCCGGTTGCCGAACGGAAACGGCGGCACGATGTGAAAGTCGGCATCGGCGCCCGCCGGCAGAGCCAGAGTCGGTTCCTGGTCGACGATCAGGTCAACGTGGTGGCCGCCGGAATTCGCGCTCAGGGCCCGGGCGACCGATCGCATAACCGCCGAATTGCCGTCGAAAACCGGCAGGTTCCCGACTCGCAGGTTGATGCCGATGTTCAGTATTCGGTTCAGGGCGGCTCCACAGTGTTTTCGCGACCAGATCCGGCGGCGTTCAGTCTATCGGCTCGACCGGGGTTGGCTGGGGGACCGCCGTGGACTTGAACTAGAATCTCACTGTCCGCATCCAGACCTCCATTCCTCAGGACGAGCCCCACATGAACTCGACCGTCCGCCTGCCCGAGCGCCTCCTGCTAGGTCCCGGACCCGCCAACGTCGATCCCCGGGTGATGGCCGCCATGCAGGCCCCGGTAGTCGGCCACCTCGATCCGGCCTTCATGGAGATCCTCTCCGAGATCGCCGACCTTCTGCGCTACGCCTTCGGCACCGCCAATGAGATGACCATGGCGATCTCCGGTACCGGCTTCTCCGGCATGGACGCCGCCGTCGCCAACGTGATCGAACCGGGCGACACCGTCGTCGTCGGCGTGTCCGGCTTCTTCGGCGGTAAAGCCGCCGAGGCCGTCACCCGACTCGGCGCCCGGCCCGTTGTTGTGGACGGTGGATTCGGGTCGCCAGTGACGACCGATGCGATCGCGAAGGCGCTGGCCGCCGAACCGGACGCCCGGGCCGTGTTCCTGGTCGCCGCGGAGACCTCTGTCGGTCTGCGGCAGCCGCTCGCCGAAATCGGCGACCTGGTTCGTACCGCCGGAGCCCTCTACATCGTTGACACCGTAACCCTGCTTGGTGGGGCCGTGGTCGATGTCGACGGCAACAACATCGATGTCGCCTACGCCGGCAGTCAGAAATGCCTCGGTGCCATCCCCGGCACCGCACCGATCACGTTCGGTCCGCGGGCCGCTGAAATCGTCGCGCAGCGGTCGACCCCGGTTCCCGTCTGGTACCTGGATGCCCTGGCAATTCACCGCTACTGGACCAATACTCCGCTCTACCACCACACCTGCTCCAGCACCCTCATGGCCGGGCTGCTCGAGGCTCTCCGCATCATCAAGGCCGAGACCATCGAGGCCCGCACGGCCCGCCACGACCAAAACGGGCAGGCGCTCGTCGCCGGGCTTGAAGCGATGGGGCTCCAGATCGCCAGCAACCCGGCGAACCGCCTGAGCATGTTGACCCCGGTGCGTATTCCCGAAGGCATCGACGACGCCGAAGTCAGAACCGAACTGCTGCAGTCTCACGGGATAGAGATCGGCGGCGGACTGGGCGATTGGGCGGGCAAGGCGTGGCGGATCGGGCTCATGGGCCACGGCTCAAGTTCCGAAAACGTTTCGCGGGTGCTGGCGGCGCTGGAAAGGTCGCTCACCGCTCGCGGGCACGAGTGCCAACCAGGGGCGGCCGTCGCTGCCGCACGACGGGTCAGCGACGGCTAGGACACGCGCGCCCGGTCGTCGGCCGTCAACCGTCGGTCTGCTCCAGCAAGTTGTAGATGTAGGTCAGCAGCTTGAAGGATTCCGGCACGTAGAACCCGACGATGTTTCCCGGAGTGGCGGGCGGCGTCCGTAGCACCGCGTGCTCGATGAGCGCCGTGGAGATCAACGACGCCTGCCCGGGCAGCGACGCGACCAACTCCGCCGACTCGTAGACCGGGAAATAGGGATCGCCACTTTCGTGCATAAGAAGCAACCGGGCCGCCAGCGACGGCGCCACCGAAGAGGGCGACAGCGCGGCCAGCAAATCCCGGCTGCCAACCGGCAGCCGGGCCACCAGACCGGCCACCGCACCCGGGTCGCGGTTTGTGAAGAGTTCGTAGATTGCGCGGCCGTCGTCCGACAGGACCAGGTCGGGGTACTCCTCCAGCGCCGACCGGACCGGCGCCGGTGATGTCCCGCCGAAGATCCTCGCCAGGACGGCGCGCTCCCGCTCGTCCACGAGCCTGGAAAGAACCGTATTGCGGGTGACCTGCCAGACCAGGATCTCGGTGTCGTAGCGGGTGAATCCCCGGCCCCGCGGGTACGCCCCGGTGATCGCAAACGAGACTACCCGGCGCAAATCCGAATATGGACCCACCAGGGCCAGAAACTCCACCTCCGGGGCAATCCGGGAGTCGGCCGCCGCAATCAGCGTCAGCGATCCGCCGGCACTGAAGCCGAGGAAGCCCGACCGTTCGGGATCCACCGCGACCTCGTCGAGAAGGTACCGGTAGGACTCCCGGAGACGCCCCACATCGCCCGGTTCCAGCCGGTATTCACCGTACGAAACCAGGTCCGGAACCACCACCACAATCCCAACCCGCGCCAGCGTCTCCGCCAGTTCCACCAGCGGTTCGTAACGCCGGCCGGCGGGCTCGATGCCGTTCGCCAGCACAATCCCCGCCCGCGCCCCGAACCCGCCGGGATCGTAGATGTCGACCGCAAACTCCTGCCCGTCCACCACCAGCGTTCGGTCCACACGGGGCGGCGCCGCCGATTGGATTGCCAGCGGGCCGTCACCGGAGTACCACAGCAATTCGAACGCCACCGCAACCGTGCGGCCGGTCCGTTGCGCAACCGGCCCCAACACCATGGAAAGCAGCGTCGCAACCGCCAGCAACGCGGCCAGCCGCACACCTCGCCGCTCTCGAAAGGCATTCGCAGCTTGACCAACCACCCCGTTCACCCGCTTCACCCTTCGGCTCCCGTGCCGGGCGCCGCCACTGGTCGGCGGCGCCCCATCACCCTCTCCGGAATATCAGGCCAGCGCCCAGGCCTCCCGGAAGACTCGCTTCGTGCCGGCGATAACCAGTTCCGAGGACTGATTCTCAAACGGTTTCATCTCGAAACTGACGATCGGCCGCGGAGTCGGCGTCGGGCGATCAAAGAAGCCGCTCTCGTCGAGCGCTCCCAGGAATTCCTTCAGTTCGTGGACGTGATTGACGCTGTACTCGAAGTGGTAATTCGGGTGGTTGTCCCCGTAGTTCGGCGCGCCTTCTTTGATCACGGCGCTGCCCAGGTGCGCGTGGAACATCAGGCCGCCCACGGCGTTCAGGACGCTGCGCGGCTGAACGTGCAGCAACGGCAGGTGGCTGTGATCGACCATGATGCCGAAGCTCGGGTAGTACTGGCGCATCCGGGTCCCCAGCCGGACCGCGTCCTCGGTCGGTCCGATCAGGGACTTCTTGTCGATTTCCGAGTCGAATTGCTCCAGCGAGATCGGGATCGCATCGCCGTCACCGTTGTCTTCGGCGTATTCGAAGATCTCCAGCAGCGAGGTCTCCAGGGCCGTGACCGCCTGCTGCTTATTCGCCTCCCCGACGTTGGAATCCTTCCCGTCAAACAGGGCGAAGGCCACACACCCCAGTTCGTAGGCCTGGTCCAGGGACTCGCAGATATTCGCCACCGCGGCCTTCCGGCCGGCCTCGTCCAGGTCGGCCAGGTTCAGCCCGCCGCCCAGCAAACCGGGCTGCGCCGAAAAGCCAAGCCGCAGGCCGGAAACTTCGCTGATATCGCGGACCTCGGCGCGGACCGCCGGGTCGTTGATCCGGGTCACTTCTAAGAGATTGAAGAAATCGTCCTCGGCAAACCGGGTCACGGTCTCGACAATCGGACCGTCTCCGCCGGCCACTCCCGGGTAGATCATCGGGTGGATCATCCCCAGATCAAACATGCCGCGCCACGAATCTTGCATGGAGTCCTCCCTCGGTGAGAGATCAAGTCCGCTGGTTCAATTTCCGCCGGTATCCGGCGGCGATTCCCGCATCGTCCAAATTGGCCCGACGATTGTACGCCAGCGCTTGACCGGCGGTTGGATCGGCAGCCGGCTACGTCCCCGGTTCTTGAGCCTGCTGCCGGGCCCGGGCCACCTGAGCTTCGTTGCGAGTCGCTACCACTTGCTGTTGAAAGTCACTATTCCGCGAGCGAGTGGCCGCCTCGCCGGTCCGGTTTGCTGTCGCCCCCTGCTGGCGGCGGCGACTCTCGATTCGGCGTTGCGTCCCAACCTCCGAATCCGATTCCGGACGCGGCGGCGGGCTCGGGTCTCGTGTCGGCGGCTGAATTGGCTCTGCCGGCTGTTCCACCGCCCCACTTCTCAGCCGCTCCCGGGCAACCGACGACAAATCCACGGCGGCGGCTTCGCCAACGCCGCGAGCGGCCTGCGCCTGCCGTTCATCGGCGCGGTCCACCGCGTTTCGCGCCCGCTGGCGAATCTGGTCCGCCGCGGCCGAGCCCCCGTCATCATTTCCACCTACCGAGCGAATCGCCATCCGCTAGCTTCCTCTGCGATCTGGCCGGCTACGACGCTGGATCACTATCCGCCCGCTCCGCCTTCAGCCGGCGACGCTACAGAATCGTCCGCGCCCAGCAGCTTTCGCTTCAACTCATCGTACGCTAACAGCCCGAGCGCAAGCGCCAATACGGCGATCACGATGAACCCAATCATCGCAAGAAACCCGAAAAGAACTCTTCCCACCGATCCTCTACTCCAAACCGGGCGACGGCCCGGGATTTCGACTCCCGCAGCCTCCTACCCGGAGGCGGCCGCCAAGGTCTCATCGCGCTCATCCGGACCCAATCCGGCCAGGTGCCCGGCATTTGTCACCACGCATATGAACTTCAAGTCGCCCGCTCCCGTGTTCTGAAACTGATGCAGTTCGTTAGACGGAACGTAGACGCTGTCGCCGGCGGCAAAAGGTGTCTCGGCACTGCCGTGGAGCAAGTTGCCCGCTCCCTCGAGAATCAGCACCTCATGCTCCCAGTCGTGGGAGTGGTGCGGAGTCGCCGCCCCCGGGCCGAGCTGGAATTCGCGCATGGTGAAGTTCGGCGCACCGTCGGCCACGCCCACCAGGTCCCGCCGCATCACCTTCCCAGCTTCAGCGTGGTCTCCACTGATATCCACCGCCTCCACGTTTCCCTTCACCAGGGCCATCGCATCACCTCATCGAACGGTCCAGAACTCGCCGGGCTCCAATTCTAGCCGAGGAATCCCGGCTGCAACCGCGCCTCCGCTACTCTTCCAGCGCCTTTCGTATCGCCTCCTCGACCCCCGCCACGAAGTCGGAGAACGGCGTGGTCGCCAGGCCAAGTTCCTTCTCGGTAGCAGTCGTGTCATAAAAGTCGAACGCCGTCGACTGCTCGATGAATGACGCTTCCTCCGATGGCAATTCGAACGCTCCAAAGTACGCGTCGGAGTATTCCCGCCCGGTCATCCGCCAGGTGCCACCGCCGGCCACGTTGAGTACCCGCCCGGCCGCCCCCGGCGCACGCACCGCGGCGGCCGCCGCCTTTGCGACATCCTCCCGCAACACAAATTCCATCCGCTGCTCGGCGGTGAACGGCCATACGTCCGGCGGCATCAAGAAGTCAGCCACCGATACGCCCGAGATTCGCAGGACCGTGCTGGCCAGCCCGGCCTCTCGAATCAACCGTTCCGATTCCATCTTGCTCTGCGCATATGCCCCGATCCCGTTGACTTCAGTTTCAATCCCAACCGGGGGCTCCGACTCCTGGGTGTTTCCGTAGACAACCACCGACGAGCCGAACACCAGGTGGGCATCCGGAGCCACCGCTCGCATCGCGGCCAGCACGTTCTCGGTGCCGCCCACATTCACCCGTTGCGCCAGGTCCGGATTGTCGTCGGCCACCGGCGGCAGGACCGCCGCCAGATGCACCACCGCATCGCACCCGGCGAACGCGGTGCGCAAATAGTCGGTATCGCCGATATCGCCCGGCAGGATCTTGTATCCCGCCTGCCCTTCCAACCCCGCGTAGTTGACCCCCGGGAGGTCCATTATCTTCACCACCATCCCGTCCTTCACCAGGTCCTCCGCGACCAACCGGCCCACTCTCCCCGCCCCACCCGTAATGGCGACGCTGCGCGCAGTATTGTTCATCATCTACCCTTTAGGCATTGCGGCTCTTGTGCCGCATTGATCGCCATGAGGGTAGCGCCACAACAGTGCAGTTCGTCCAGTTTGCCGATGTCCACCTGGGCAAGACCCAGTATGGCCTGCAGGTGCGAGCCGACGATTTCGCCCGCGCCTACGCCACCGGGGTGAAGTACTGCCTCGAACAGTCGCCGGACTTCGTGCTGCTGGCCGGCGACCTCTTTGAACAGAAGACCGTCGATCCCGAAACCTTCAATTTCGCCGCCGCCGGCCTCACCCGTCTGCGCGACGCCGGCATCCCCGTATTTGCCATCGAAGGCAATCACGAGAAGTTTCTTCGTCAGCGCGGCCGCACCTGGATCTGGTACCTGAGCCAGCTCGGCCTGCTCCGTTTGCTGGACATCTTCGGCAGCGGCAACGAGGTCGAACTACGTCCCTGGGATGAGGCGGCCCGGTTCGGGAGCTACTACGACCTCAACGGCGTCCGCATCTTCGGCGTCGGCTACTACGGCGCCCGGTTGCCCCAGATCCTTGACCGTTTCGCCGATGCCGCCGAATCGCTGGACCGCACTGGAATCGACTACTCCGTCTGCATGCTGCACACCGGGGTCGATGACAAGGTCGACTACCACCACAGCGGCGCCTCCGCCGCCGACATCTACCGGCTTCGTTCCCTGATCGACTACATCGCCACCGGCCACATCCACCATCAATTCGCGCTCCCGGAGGACGAAGATCAGGCGCCCTGGATTTTCAGTTCCGGCTCTTTCGAAAACTGGGCGGCCGGTGAAGTCGGGCGGCCCAAGGGCCTGTACCACGTCACGATCGATCCCTCCCTCCCCGGCGGCCACCAAGCGCGGCACCTGGACGTGACCGGGCGCCGGCCCTACTTCCGACTCAAACTCGACGCCTCCCCCCACACCGAACCCGACGATCTGCACACCGCCATCGGACGGCTCATCAGGGTCGAGATTCCTCCAGAGAGCGAGAAACCGATCGTCGAACTGCGCGTGACCGGCGTGCTTCCCTTCGAGCGCAGCCTCTTCGACGCCGCCGAGATCGAGCGCATCATCCAGGACGCCGTCGATCCACTGGTCGCCCGCGTGATCCTGGAGGCTCAGCCCCGTCGATTGGTGGACCAATCCTCGCCGGCCCTGCGCAAGACGCGGGCCGAAATCGAAAGTGACGTGCTGAAGGAGATCCTCGGCTCGTTTGGCGCCTTCGCCGAGTCAGCCGCCCCCCTGGCCACGATCGCCTCGGCACTGAAGGAACGAGCCTTGCAGGGTGACGAGCCGGACGGCCTGGTTGGGTGGCTGGACGCTCGCCTCGAAGAGGCCGGATTGGCGCCCGATGCTGATTCGTAGCGTCCACCTCGAGAACATCAAAAGCTACGTCGACGAGACCATCGAACTGCGCCCCGGCCTGGTCGCCGTCTCCGGCCGTAACGGAGCCGGCAAATCGACGATTCTTGAGGTCGTCGGGTTCGCCCTCTTCGGCTTTCTCGCCGGCACCCAGGCCTCCCTGCTGCGCGAGGGCGCCGGCAGCGGCGGCTTCGAGGTCGTCTTCCAATCTCGCGTCGATGGACGCGACTACGCCGTGATCCGAAAGTTCCGCCGTAACAAGAATGACGACACCGTCGCGACCGCGGCGCTTGAGATTCGCGACGCCGAGCGCGGCGGCGCCATTGCCGAAAAAACCGAAGAGACCGAGCGTTTCCTGCGCCAGCACCTGGGATTGGAGGGCACCAACGTCGATCTCGAATCGGTGTTCGCCAACGTCGTCGGCGTCCCCCAGGGCCGCTTGATCGCCGACTTCCTCGAGCGACCCGCCGACCGCAAGGTCAAATTCGATCCGCTCCTCGGAACCCAGGACTACCGCGCCGCGTTTGACGAGCTACTGGCGCCGCTAAACCACCTCCAGGAAAAACTCTCCGACCTCAGCACGGAGCAGGCCGCCCTGGAGGTCCACGTAGCCGGTCTGCAGGAAGTCGTGGAGGCCATCGACACAGCTTCCAAAGGTTTGATCGAGGTTGCGTCGGGCATGAAAGGGGTGGCGGCGGCGACCAAAAGCGCGGCCGCCAGGGTCGCCGCCCTGGAGCTGGGCGAGAAGGCGGTCACCGAGGCGAGCGCCGCGGCCACGAAATCCGCGCAGGCTGTGGAAGCCGCCGAAGAACGCCGCCGACTCGCCGCCCTCGAAGAACAGACCGCGGCTTCGGCACAGAAACAGGCCGAAGACCTGCAGCCGGACTTTGCCGCGTTCGGGAGCACCGAGCACGATCTCGGACTGGCCCGCGAGCGGGAACAGCTGTTTCAGACCAGGACCGCCGAACTGAAGACGAAACGGACCGAACTGGCCAACATCGAAGTCCGGTTGGATCGAGCCCGAACGAGCCTCGAAGAGCTGCTCCAACTGGAGGCGGAGCTGCCCGGGCTGGAGTCCTCCGCGAAGGAGCAAGAAGCGCTCGAAGAGCATCTGCAGGAAGTTCGACTCAAACTCGGTCAGGCCGAACGCGACGCCGGCGCCGGGCCGGATTTGCGGAACGTTCTCAAGGATTTGCGGGAGCGACTACGGACCCAGGAGGACTTGAACGCCCGGGCGCTGGCCGGCAAGGACCTGGCGGCAAAGGCCGACGAATTGCAGGCGATCACTTCCGGCATCGAAGCCCAGCTGGGTCACTTTGAAATCGACGAGCCGGCCGCCGCGGCTCTGGCCGCCGAGATTGACTGCCTTGATCGGGCGATTCCCGGCGAGAGCGTACGGCTGGCCGATCTTGCCTCCGATGCCGGTCCGTCGGCGGAATCCGCCGGCGAACTGACCGCCGCCACCGAACTGGCAATCGCCCGCGGCAAGCGCATTCTCGAACTCCTTAATGCCCAACTCTCCTCCGTGGACCCGGCCCGGCACGCCCGGCTGACGCAGGAGCTTGAGGGACTCGCACAGGAACTGAAGCGCGCCCGCGAGGCGCAACGTCTACTCCAGGCCGCCGAGGTCGGCGAGACCCACGCCGTCGACCTGCGAAAGCGCATCTCGGCCGCCCGGTCCGACCTTGAGGCGGCCGGCAATGCCGAACAAGCCGTTGTCGAAGCACGCGCCGAGGAGGGCCAACTGAGCAAGTCGCTGCGCGAACTCGGCGACCCCGACCCACGCGATCGCCTGACCCTGGCCCGGGCGCAACTGAAGGACCAGCCAGGGCTCATCAAGTCGGTGGCCGACGATGAAGCGACCATCGCCACCGCCCGAATAGCGGCAGAGGACCAGGCCCTGGCCATCGAGCCCCTGGCCGAAGCCACCAAACTGGTCGCCGATCTCACAACCCGGCTGGCCGAGCTCCAGCCGAATCGCGACGCCTATGTCGCCGCCGCCGCCGTCGCCAAAGGCCTGCCCGAACGTCAATCGCAATTGGTCCAAGCCGAGGAGAGCGTCGACGCCGCGCGCCAGGAACTCACCGCCGCGCAGGCCGCCCTGCAGACCGCCGAGACTGCCTTCGACGCCGCCGACCTCGCCGGCGCCCGCGAGCACGAGGGCAAACTTCAGGGCGAACGCGGCGCGCTCCTGACCCGGAAAGAACAGCTGGAGAAATCGTCGGCGGAACTGGACGCGCGTCTGAAACAGCTCCGCGAACACGAGTCCGCGCTGGCCCGAACGAATGCGGCAATTGCGCGTACCACCTACGTACGCCGAATCCTGAGCCTACTGCGGAATAGTCTCCGCGATGCTGGCCCCGAGGTCACCCGGACCCTACTATCGTCGATCGCCGCCACCGCCAACGATGTCTACGGCGAAATCATGGGCGACTACAGCCAGATTCTGAAACTCGACGCCGAATACGGCATCAGCGTGGATACGGTCGGGCACGAACGAGCCTTTTCGCAACTATCGGGCGGTGAGCAAATCGTCGCGGCTATGGCGGTGCGATTGGCGATGTTGCGGGAACTTCTGCGAATCGACATGGCCTTCCTGGACGAACCCACCCAGAACCTCGACCAGGAGCGGCGCGAAAACCTTGCCGAGCAAATCCGGCGAATTCGCGGCTTTTCTCAGATAGTCGTGGTTAGCCACGACGACACCTTCGAGCGACTGCTGCAGTCGGTGGTCCACGTCGAAAAGGAAAACGGAATATCGCGGGTGACATCGTGAGCGACTACCGGGGCCACGGAAGAAAGAGTGAACTGAACGAGTTTCCGGCGCGGATCGGGGCGGCTTCATGCTGATAGTCGAGAAGGTCTGGAGGTCCCTCCAGGCGGCGATCGACGATTTCCGGCGCATCGACGACGATCTGCTGCGGGAACGGCAGATGCTCCGCGACGCCATGGCCACGACCAGGGCGCTTACGGCGGCGGACCTGCGCGACCGACTGGGCTGGCCCGACGGCGAACCGGGCGCCTTCCCCACCGAGGAATGGCAGGCAAACTCCGGCTTCTGGCTCGATGGGCCGCCGCTCGGCGACACCAACGCCAGCTCGCAGCGTTGGCGAGAGTGGGCCGAGTCCACCCTGGCCGGAGTCCACACCTTCACCGTCGACGGGAGCCAGATATACCCATCAACCGACTGGAGCGTCCCCCTCGCCGCGGTACAGGTCGGTTGGTTCGAGAATCCGCACGGCGACGGCGCCTACGTCAAGGACGTGGACTTCAAACTGATCTCACCGGCCGAGTTGACCGACGCGGCCGACGAGGCTGGAATGCGGACACTGGTGAACCTGGAGCGCCACCAGGCCGAGGTGGAAGCGCTCGTGGGGTGGATGCGGGACCAGGCCGGCGCCGGCGGGAAACGCCTGGCCCTGTTCGACGGAACGCTGGTTGTCTCGTATGCCAGCGGCCGGCAGGAGCGCCGGCGATATGTCGAGGCCGTGCGGCAGTTGATGAAGACGTCCGAGGAGACCCGAGTCCCCCTGGTGGCCTACATCGATTCAAGCCGCGCCCGCGACCTGGCGCACATGTTTGCCACTGTCGCCAGGCAGGAAGAACCGCGGATAACCGACGGGACGCTTCTGCCGGATCGATCCGACTGGGGGGCCCGGACACCGGCCTTCATCTGCGCCCGTCGTCAGGGCCTGGACAACTACGGCGATATGGCCCGCGAAGTATGTTTCGTTTACTTGAAATCGAATCGTGACGGCCGGCCGGCCCGGCTGGAGTTCCCGGGGTGGATGTTGCGGGAGGGGCGCCTGGACGAAACCGTCGACTGGGTGCGGGCCGAGATAGTCGCCCAGGGCAACGGGTTTCCCTACGCCATTGAGACCGCCGACGAAGTCGCCGTCCTCACCATGAAAGACCGCGACCGTATGATGGCCCTGGTGCAGGACTTCGCGATTGAGCACAACCTGCGGCTCGATTGGCGCGCAAAATCTCGCAGCAAGCGTCTGCGGAGGTAGCCGGGTGGAAATCGGGCGGATCGTCAAATCCAACTCGCACGTCGAATTCGTGTGCCAGGTCTGGGGGCCGGGCGAGATCGACGATCCTCCGGACGACGGCGACTACGGGTTCGGGACGCTGGTCCTGGTGCAGTTGGACGGCACCGACCCGACCTCCGGGATCGTCGGGGTGGTGTTCGACACCATCCTGCACAACCCGGAGTTCGGCTCGCAGGGGCCTCGGCTGACGCCCGTCTCGGAGTCGCCGGTGCTGGCCCCGGACCGCCTGGCGGAGACGGCCATCCTGGCGGGTATTCTGGCCCTCGGCACACTCGGCCCGGATGGTGCCCGGCACGGTGTCGGGGCGGTATCGGCAAAGGTGGGTGCATCAGTGCACTCGCTCGACGAAGCTCGGGTCCGCGCCTTCCATCTCCCGGACGACAAGTTCGCCGTCGGCTACGTCCCCCACCTGCTCGCCCACCAGCACCCGCTGATCGGCGAGGTGCTGCTGAGCATCGCCGCCCAGCTTTCTCACATCTTCCCCGACGAATCATCGGCGCTGGCCGTGATTCGCGACAACCTGGCCTGGCAGATGAAAGTGCTCCGGTCACGATGAGCGGCGCACCGGTGGCCATCGGCACCACCAAGGGGCCGGCGGAAGGCGCCAGCGACTACATCATGGTGACCCCGGATAGCAGGGGCACGGTAAAGGTCGGGGAGTTCGTCTACTACGAAGCCGAGATCGAGGGCGCCGAACGCCAGGTAATCGGTCGGGTGGCCTTGCGCTCACCGCTCAAAGCCTTCCCCGACACCTTCATGTCCGATCCCGCCGTCTCGCCCGGTGAAGTCGCGCGGACCCTGGGTTTTGAGTCGGGGGCGGCAGAGTTGTACGAAGTGACGGTCAACACCATGGGGCACTACTCGGAGGGTCTGGGATTCGTGAATCCCCGGATCGCCCCGAAGCCAGGTCTGCCGGTGTTCCTGGCCGATCCGGAGATGCTCGGCCGGGTATTGAGTCCGCTGGCGCCCGGCGATGTAGGGGCGGTTCACGTCGGATCGCTGCTCACTCGACCGGAGGGTGAGGTGCCGGTCGTAATTGATGGCGACGCCTTCACCAGCACTCACATGGCCATCATCGCCGGCACCGGCGCCGGGAAGAGCTACCTGGCAGCGGTGATCGTCGAAGAACTGCTCAAGCCCAACAACGCCGCGGCAGTCCTGATCATCGACCCTCACGACGAGTATCAGACCCTGGCCGATATCGCGAACCTGCCTGACTATCGAAAGGCTGATGCGGGGATCGACTACCGGGCGAAGGGAAGGGTGTTCCGCCCGAACCAGGTCAAGATACGGCGCGGCGCCCTGGCCGACGACGACATCCTCTACCTGCTGGGCGACCTGCCGACACCGCAGCAGGTGATCGCCCGGCGGGCGCTGCGCGACGTGCGGCGGAGGAAGCGCGACAAGTGGGTACTGGCCGACCTGCAACAGGCCATCGAGGCGGTCGACGTGGCCCTGGACGCGCAGAGTGTCGGCGCCGACGAACGCCAGGACGACTACCGCGCGTCCAAGAACGCCCTGGCCATCCGGCTTGAGGCCTCGCTCGGGCAGCGCAACGTCTTCGACGATCACGAGCACACCAGCATGCGTGAGATGGTGCAACCCGGGCAGGTCACGGTTGTACAGGTCGGCGAGATGAGCCGGCGCAGCCAGCAGACAGTGGTGGCCACCCTGCTGCGTCGCGCCTACGAAGGCCGCCAGGCCACCCAGCGGGGGCAGAACGACCCGGAGGACGAGTTGTACCTGCCGTTCCCGGTCTTCGTGCTGGTCGAGGAAGCCCACCGCTTCGCGCCAGCCGGCGCATCCATCACGACAAGCCAAATCCTGAGCGAAATCCTGTCCGAAGGCCGCAAGTTCGGCACCGGGGTCGGCCTGATAACCCAGCGACCCGGAAAGCTCGATCAGGACGTCCTTTCGCAATGCATGACCCAGTGTGTGATGCGGATCGTCAATCCAGTCGACCAGCAGGCCGTGGCGTCCTCCGTGGAGAGCATCGGCCGCGACCTACTGGCTGAGTTGCCGGCCCTGTCTCGGGGCCAGGCCATCATTTCTGGCTCCGGTGTCAATGCCACCGTTCTGTGCCGGGTCCGGCAGCGAGACACCGCCCACGGCGGGGTAAGCGCACGCGCGGCGAAGGAATGGACTGACTATTTCAGTCCGTCAAACGTGAAACGCAGGAAATCGGGCGAGGTGCTTTTCCCCACCGACGACGGTCCCCCGAAAGATCTGGCCGCGGAACTGTTCGGCGAGGATTCCGCCGATACCGCCCCTAGCCCGGGAACTTCCGGGCCCCGGCGTACGTCATAGGCATAGGAGCAAAGCTCCAGCGTCCACCCGATCTCGAAAAGGCCAATCAAGTGATCAAGAAACGTCCGGCGATACTCGCCGCAGTTGCAGTCGTAGTGTTGCTAATAGCAGTCGCGGCCTTCACCTTCCTCCCCGATTCCGGCGGCGACGATGGGTTCGCGATGCCGGCCAGCTCGGCTTCGCGGCAAGATCTGGCCCGCTCGACCGAGGCTGAGTCTGTAAAAGCTCAAGCACCGCTCGCCGCGGCCGCCGCTCCCGCACCGGCCCCGTCGGGGATGTTTGAAGAGAGCGCCGATTTTGACGCCATCAGCCCGGCCTCGATGGAGGCGCCGAGCGTGGCGATGGACTCGGCGGGATTTGCCCCGGCGGAGATTGAGCCCGAATTCGCCGCTGAGGAGACCGCCCCAACCGACCGCAAGATCATCCGCAACGCCAGCCTGAACCTAATCGTGGAAGACCCGGGGCAGGCCATCATCCGTATCCAGCAAATCGTCGCCGGGGTATCCGGCGCCTACATCTCCAACTCCGACATCCGCGACCCGGAATCCGGCCTTCCCACGACCCTGACTCTGCGCATCCCGAGCGAACGCTTCGACGCCGTGATCGACGAGACCAAGTCGCTTGCCGCCGAGATCCTGCGCGACACCGTCAACAGTCGTGACGTCACCGAAGAATACGCCGACATCGACTCCCAGCTTCGCAACCTGAAGGCCACCGAGGAACAGTACCTCCTGATCCTGACCCAGGCCGAGGACGTCGAAGACGTCCTGGCTGTCCAGGATCGCCTGCGCTCGGTGCGCGGCGAGATCGAAGTCCTGCAGGGTCGAATCAATCTCCTCGACAACCAGATCGGGCTATCGACCCTGACAGTCGTTCTCCACGCCCCACCAGACCTTTCGATCCAGATCGCCGCCGACAGCGTGCCCTACGCCAACTCCTCACAGATGTTTGTCATCACCTACGGGAACAAAGGCAGCATTGATGCCCGGGATGTCACCGCCGTCCTCACCGTCCCCGAGCGCATGGGGTTCGACTGGGCCGACTATGACGGCAGCTTCGACCCGGTCACCCGCACGGTGACCTGGGATCTCTTCGACCTGAGCCCCGGCAGCCGGGGAGCCTTCACCGTAGGTCTCAGCATCGAGTCATCCGACGAGCCGCTGGAACCGACCATCCGCATTACCACCCTCACCACCGAAACCAATCTCCTCGACAACACCGGCTCCACGCGGATCACGTTCTTCTCCGACCTTCAGGTGCAGATCGAGACGCCGTCGGCCATCGCCCGCGGTGAAGATGCCACCATCTTCCTCAACTACTTAAACAGCGGCACCGGCGACGCCGACGAGGTTGTCTTGACCGCGATCGTTCCCGCCGGCATGGAGTTCGTGAGTACCGGCGACGGCGGCGCCTACGACCAGCAGTCCCGCGCCATCACCTGGAGCCTGCAACGCCTGGAGGCCCGGGAATCCGGCAATCGCTGGGCCGATCTTCGGATGGAACTCTCCGAGGGAGATCTGCAGATCCAAGCCTCCATCGCCGGCTCTGAGGCTGACAACGACCCGTTCGACAACTCCGACCAGGCCTTCCTCTCAGCCCTGGCCGAGAACCTGTCCGACCGAACTGTCTGGGACCCGGGCAGCACCATCGGCGACAGCCTCGACGCTCTCGGCAGCTTCGCCCGCAGCGCCGTCGATGCCTCAATCTGGGCCGTCACCTTCGGCGTGCCGCTCCTGGTCCTCGTCGCCATCGTCTACGGAGTGCGTCGGTTCCGCCGACGAGGTCGCTAGACCGCCGCGCCTTCCCGGGCCGGTCGTCCGTCCGAAAGGTCGGACGGCCGGCTCGTTTTGGTGCCACCGACGCCCCGCCCCACCGGGCTCCCCACGGCAAACGTTGGCCCGCTACTCCTCGGCTTCCTCGGTCGACTCTTCCACCACAATCGGCTCCCCATCCTCGTCGAGCTCAACCTCAACCTCGAGGAGCTCATCCTCAAGTTCATCGACCTCTTCCTCAAGGCGCTCAAGGTGGACCACGGCCAGCGGCTCTTCGGGATCCTCCAGGATCTCAACACCGTCGATAGCCGCAAGATCGCCCGCTCGGAACGCGTCGCCGACTTCTTCAAGCTCGCTGAGATCCGCCGGCAGATCGTGGGGGATGTCGTCCGGCAGGCAGCGAATCCGCACCTGGTCCAGCTCCCGGACCACAAACACTCCGCTGATCGAGTCGGCCGCCGCCTCCCCGATGAAAGCCACCGGGATCGCCACCTCAACCGGCTGATTCATGTCGACATGCCGAAAGACGACGTGCTGCAGGCGCAGCGACACCGGGTGGATGTCGATATCTTGCAGCAGCGCCACCTCGGTGGCGTTCTGCATCGCCAGTTCCACCAATCCGGTCCGGCCTCGATTTCTCAGGTGGGTCGCCATCTCATGTTCGTCAAGCTGCAGTGCGACGGAATCTTCACCGGGCACCACCAGGTTGGCCGGGATGACCCCGCTACGACGAAGCGGCCCCAGCCGGCTTCCAAAAACTGTGCGTTGTGCGGCGGCTAGTGACGGTCGGTCGGGCATAGGTCTCGTAGTTTCAGTGGCGGGTGGACCCGGTCGGGTCCGAAAGGTCCGGGCTGGTGATGCGTCAGTGTGTCGATGCCGCGGTACTCCGGCGGTCCGGACGCGAACCTGCAGAGTCTAGTTACAATCCCTCTCCACGGTCAACGGATTTGGATTCCCCGGCCTAAGACAAGGAATAGCCCCACCGGCTCATCTTTCGACTCGAAACCCGCCACGGGTGACCGCACTTGGTTATCCTTGGGGTCCAAACCAACCAGATAAAGGACTGAACGAGTTTGCCACCGCGAAAATCCGTCACCCTTAGTTCGCTGTTCTCTCAGGCCTGCAAGCGCCTCGACATCGCTACCGAGCGAGCCATGGGCTGCGAGCGGGTCGAGAGCACCCTGATCCTCCACCTGACCCCCGACGAAAAGGTTAACTTCGAACTGATCGAAGACGAAGAATCCGGCCAGATCGTCCTGGGGCCGCAGGTAGACGAGTAGTCGCCCGCACCCCTATTCGGGTGCCGGGGTCGGCCTCCAGGGAACGTACTCGGCCTGATCGGGCTCGCCGAGTATCTCAAGCGCCCGGTCGGCAATTCGCTCAACAATCTCCGCAAAGACCCGTCCCCCGTCTTCGGCCGACGCGGTTTCGGCCGGGTTCTCACCCATCACACCCTGCTCGTCCCCGGTCAGATCTTCCCGATAGCGCTCCAGGTCCACCAGTTCCGGCGCGATGTGCCATAGGAGACTCGTCTCCCATCGCGCCGCGTGATCGCCGGTGTAGCCAAGATCCTGCACCACTTCGTATTCGGCCAGCACCCAGGTCGTCACTCCCACCTCCTCCGCCACCTGCTCGGCCTGAAAACGCAACATGTCAACGTGTCGCCGGCCATAGTGGCCCGTGATTATTACCACCAGCCGAAAGCCCTCGTTCGCCAGCTGGCTGACATAGTCCCGCACCATCCCACCGACGGTAGTCGCCGACATTTCGATGCAGTGGCGGAACCCCCGATGGGGCTTCATCGTCTGGTAGCCGGCATACACCGGCGGCAGCGACACCACCCCCATCCGGTCGGCAACCGCATCGGCGATGGCGCCAGCTTTGATGGCGTCCAGGCCGATGGCCTGATGATGGCCATGCCACTCCAGCGCACCCCACGGAACGATCGCCGCCGGGCGATCCCCCAGCAGGCCTTCGATCTCGCGCGGCAACATTCTTTCGTACTTCACGGCCTTCTCCCGGGCATTTGGTTCACGTGCGCCTCGAACATACCCTGCCCGATGAACCGCCGCGCCACAACAATCGACCGGGTTCGCGGGCCGTCGGCAAACGAACGCCTTATGAAAGCACTGCGGGACCCCGGTCTTCCCGAGGTCCCGCAGCGGGATCTGTCGAATTGTGGGACTGCCTAGCTGGCCACCTTCTCCAGCATTAAGTCCATCTGCTCGCGCTCCCTGGATCCGAGAACCTCCTCGTAGTCCAGCAGAATCACAAGCCGATCCTCCATCTTGGCAACCCCGGTGATGTATTCCGCCGAGATCGTGACCGACAGTTTGTCCACCGGCTCCACCTGCTCGTCAGTGAATGTCATGACCTCGCTGACACTGTCAACGATCGCTCCGACCAGCGAGTCGCTGACATTCAGCACCATGACGCGCGTGTCATTAGTGGAATCTCGCTCCGACAGGTCGAAACGCTTATGCAGGTCGATGACCGGAATCACCGTTCCGCCCGGATTGATGACACCCTCGACAAACGATGGTGAATGCGGGACTTTGGTGACTTCGGGCAGGCGCAGGATCTCCCGGACACCGCTGATATCGACTGCGTAGTGCTCGTCGGCGACTTGAAATACGACTACTTGCAGGTCCATTGCAGAGGCTCCTCTTGTTCGATCCGGAATGGGGTTCCGGAATGCGCCTTCCGGTTGCCAATACCGGCCAACCGGGCCGGCGCCCACGCAGATGAATCACCGAAATCCAAATCCAATGCTAGGCGGGGTTCGTCGACCTCACTGTGCCTATGCTTACGTACTTGACTCGGCGCTTGATTCACCTCCGGGCCGCGAGCACAGCCAGTAGCCGACGCCCCGTCTCGTTCGCAGATACCGCGGGTCCGATGGGTTCGGTTCGATCTTCACCCGCAACCGGCTGATATTGACCCGCAACGCCGCCATATCCTCCCGGTATTCCACGCCCCAGGCCGAAGCCAGTAACGTCCGGTAGTCGATGACGCTGTCGGGCCGCTTCGCCAGGGTCAGGAGCAACTGCAGTTCACGCGGGCTCAGACTGATCATCTCGCCCGCGAGAGTCACCTCGCCAGAGCCCGGCAGCACCACAACATCCCCGCAAACCACCTCGCCATCCCAGGGTGCCATCTTTCCTTCGGAGCGCCGCAGCACCGCCCGCATTCTCGCCAGCAGTTCCTCGATACTAAATGGCTTCGCCAGGTAGTCATCCGCGCCGGCATCGAAGCCCCGGACGCGATCGCTCGGGATACCGCGGGCCGTAAGCATGATTATGGGAACGCTCGAGCGTTCGCGGATCCGCCGACAGGCTTCAAAGCCGTCCAACCGGGGCATGATCACGTCCAGCAGGATGATCGCCGGCTCCCAGGTCAATCCGATATCGACACCCTCGCGGCCATCGCCCGCCACCGCCGTCTCGTAGCCTGCCGCCTCAAGCTCGCCGCAAACGAAGTCCCGCAGCACATCGTCGTCATCCACGACCAGCACCCGCCGACGATTTGGCGACCGCTCAGACATGGGTCATTCGCGATCCAGCGATAGTCACGCCAGTCACAGCCACCTTCGGATCGTACGCTCGGTTCCGTCCGCGACAGGCCCCTACCCGGCCACTGCCCCGTTCGGGCAGATCTAACAATCGGCGCTCGTCCGGACCCGGGTCGACTCTACCGCCGTGCCACCGGCTGGGCCAGTCGAAACGCCGGGTCCACCACGCTCAGCAAACCTCGCGCCCGACGTTCGTTGTGCAGGAGTACCCGCGTCTGCATTTCGCTCAAAGTGTCTTCATACTCCGGCGTGTGCGTGGGTTGCCCGGCAGCTATCCGCCCGGTGAGGTCGACCAGCAACGGATCGAGCGCCTCCAGCGGCACGTCGCTACCTACGTAGTCTGATATTGCGATCGTGTCCGTGATGTGCTCAACCCGAACGTAGAACTGGAAGTCGTCCCTCTCCACGCCGTCCGGCATTGACATGAAGAGCAGCGGCGACGGGATCGCCAGGCTGATACGGTTCTGTTGAACCGAGAAGTTCGTAAACTGACCAACCCTCACGGCAGCCTTGAGCGCAGGATTCCACGCTATCTGCTCTCCCTGCCAGGCACCGCCCTGCTTCCAGATGTTGAAGCTCAGCTGGCTACCCTCCGGCATTCCGGTCACTCCGGTCGGAGCCAGGTCGGCCGCCGTGGCGGAGGCAAAGCGTCCACTCAAGCGCAACTCAAATGTCCCTCGCGCGAGTTCTCCTGGCGCGGCCCCGAGCCTGACCGTCACTTCCAATCCGGCCGACGGTCCCGCAAAACCGTCGTCGGTAAGTTCGCCGCCACCCGCCGTGCCGCCCTGGAGATCCGTCGTCGCGACCGACAGCTCCAGAATGTCCGCCGCCGGCACTATGTTTAGCCGGGGTTCTCCGGATAACGGATTGATGCCGTCTCCGGCCGGGTCGTTGAAGCTAAACCGGGGGAAGACAACCTCAGCCACTTCGGTCGAGGGCCCAATGATCCCGGCAGGGGGAGGCGGAGCGGGCTCCAGCGGCGGGGGTTCGGGCGGGGGCGTCCTCTCGGCAGCCGGGGTCTCTTCCGGCTCAGGCACCACGGTCGGCTCCTCCACGACCTCGCTCTCGACCTCAGGTTCGGTGGCCTCGTGCTCGTCGGCGGCGGGTTCGACCGCCGGCTCGACCGTTTCGGCGGCTTCATGGTCTGCATCGGCCGGAACGGCCTCGGCCTCGGGCGGGTGAGCTTCGTCAGCCGGAACCTCTTCCGCCGGGGTTTCGGCCACGACTTCTTCAGCCGGAGAATCCTCTCCCCCGCCAAGGACCGTGAACGCCAGTGCCGCGATCAAAACCAGCGGTACCGCCGCCACCGCCGCGAGCAACCGCATTGGTAGCCCGAATATCTGCCGCGGCCCGGCCCCGTCTTCCGTAATGTCCAGGGTGGCCGCCCCTTCGTCATCGACCTCCACCTCCACCTCCACCTCCACCTCCATCGCCACCGCCGCGGCCGCCGCCGCCACCGGGTCCGGCTCATCGTCCGATACGTCCGCGGCCGGCTCTTCCGTGGGACCGTCATCATCGGCAAGAGCCGCCAGCGCGTCGAGGTCAAGAGCTTCCGTGGCTCCCTCTTCAACCGGATCCTGCTCCAGCATCATCAGTTCTTCGTCAGTAATCTCCAGCTGCGGTATGCCTTCGTCGGTCACCGCGAATTCGTCCTCTTCGGTCGACGCCGAGCCGGCCAGCAGAGCATCGATATCGGCCTGGCTCAGCTCCGCAGACTCCTCGACGACCTCCACTTCCGGATCGGATGCCGGGGCCCCGAAAAGCGAGTCGATTTCATCCTGGCTCAAGTCCGGCACGCTGGCCGCAACCGCCGGACTATCTTGCGGTTCACTCGCCTCGTCATCTCCGGCCAACAACGAAGCCAAATCGTCGTCCGACAGCTCCAGCGCTCCCGCACCCTCATCGGCTTCCTCCGTGGCGGGTTCCGGCGCCATTTCCAGCGCCGCCAGCGGATCCTCTTCCTCCACCTCCGGCACGGGTTCGTCGGTAATTTCAGCGGTCTCAATCTCTTCCGCCACGTCCAACTGGTCGGCGTCCGGCATCCCAATCCCGCCCGCCTCCGCGGTCTCGAATAGGTCTTCATCGCTCAGTAGAAGCGAGTCGCCGGCCTCCGCTGCCTCTTCCGCCGGCTCCTCTTGGGCCGGCTCCTCCTGGGCTGGCTCCTCTTCGACCGTGGCCTCGGCCTCCTCGGCCTCTGCCGGAGCTTCCAGGGCGGCGGCCAGCGCGTCCTCGGCCGTTTCCTCCGATTCGTCGCCTCCCGCGAAGGCGGCCACGACATCACCGGCAAATAACGCGTCCAACTGATCCTGGGTCATCGCTGCGCCCAGCGCGTCTTCTTCTTGCTCTCCCTCAACCTCTTCCGCGACCGATTCGGCAGCCGCCTCGGCACTGGCCTGGGCCGCCTGGACGTTTTCCACCGCCGTCGGCACGCCGATGTCCAGATAGTCCTCGCCTTCGGGAGGATCCTCGGCTTCCTTGTAGACGGCGAAGTCCGACAGGAATTCCTCGAGCTCCTGCTCGTCCTTTGGGGACAGCTGTGGCTGCGATTCTTCTGTCATCGTCGATACTTGCCTCGGGTGATGGGTCGACGGTAGTTCGTCGGGAAATCGGAGAACGACGGGCGCAAATGCTCTACAGGCGTATTCTCGGTCAAACCGGGCTCGACCTGAACTACGTCAAGCCACCGGCGCCGAATAGAACAGGCCGCCTGCTCAATTCTACCGGGGGCGCGGCCGCTCCCGCGGACTCCGCCGCCTGAAGCCAGAATCAAGCAGCCACACAACCACCCCGAAGCCGACCAACAGCGCAACAAGTACCGCCACTGGCCCCCAACTTTCGTAGCGAAGTCCCCAACTCGCCAATGACACGCCACCCCAGGCCGCCCCGATCACGCCGGCCACCAGCAGGGGGAATACCCCGATTATCGCCACCACGATATATCCGCCCGGATAGCGCGCATCCAGCGCCTCATCGAAATTGAAGGTCCGGCGCGCGGCCCGGTCCAGCTGGAACGCACCGGCAAACCAAAAGGCGGCCAGAACCAACGGCGCGCCGACAAGCATTGCCGATTTCAGGTTCAACTCCGCGACCGCCGCCGAATCCGGCGCCGGGATCACCTGGAACGGCGCGTCCATCGCCAACACGCGGCCCATGAACTCGCTTGCCAGGAATGCCGAACCGACCCGCCAGGCCACAACCAACGCGACCACCCAGGCCACGACCCCGAATAACCGGTAGTAGGGAGACTGCCGGAATACTTCCCAGCTCGTAGCCGTCGAACCCGGCTCACCGGTGATCGCCGCGCTCGGCCACAACACGCCCGCCGGCTCCGGGTCAACCGCGACTCGGCTCTCGGCGCCCCCCCACGATCCGATCTCCCCGACCGACCCCATCGACTCTCGTTCCCCGGTCGGGTCCATCGCACCCGCTGCCAACGGGTCCGAAACCGGCAACTCAGCCTGGCCCGACTCCAAGCCGCCGTCGGCATCCTCGGCTCCTCCCACTCGGTCCGGGCGTTGCCGTCGCAACACCCGATCCAGCGAGTCGTCCCCCGCCGCGAATCCCCGTCCCGGGTCAGTCCCCGGGTCCGCTCCCGAAAGCTCTGGCTCGTTCTGGTCAGTCAGCTCCCGTCAACTCCTGCCCGCGCCGAGCGCCAGCCCTATATCGACATCCTCGCCCCGACCACCAGGCGACACCTGTCGCGGCAAGCCCGATCGTCTCCGGGGATCGCTCCAGATGTTACCCCGTCGCTGATATACTCCGTTTTCGCGCTCTCGTTCCGGTCGCAATTGTGATTGGGTGTCGAGGTGCGCTCGACCACCAGCCACCACATTTCCCGGAGAATCTCGTTTGCTCAGAATTCGTCTCGCCCGCAGGGGCCGCAAGAAGAAGCCTTCCTATCGAGTAGTTGTCGTGCCGTCCCGGGCCACCCGCGACGGCCGGGTCGTCGAAGATCTGGGGCACTACAACCCGGCTCCCGATCCCAGCCTCATCCAGATCGACGTGGAGAAGGCCCGAAAGTGGGTGCAGCACGGCGCTCAGCCCAGCGATCGTGTTTGGAAACTCCTTGAAGCGGTAGAGCCGGGGTTCCGAAAGAGCCTGCAGCCCGGCGCGGCCGCCTCTGCCGCCGCCGCCCCGGCAACGGCCCCCGCCGACTCCGCCGCTCCGGCAGCCACCGGCGAGGCGAAGGTTAAGAGCAAGGCCAGTGCCAAGAGCAAGGCGAAGGCAAAGGCTAAGAGCAAAGCCAAGGCGAAGAGCAAGGCCAAGAGCAAGGCGAAGGCAAAGGCCAAGGCCAAGTAGGGAACTGGAATCAGATCAGGCGGCGTGACCGCCCGAAGACAGACATCAGGTGTGACCGTGGACGAACTGATTGAATTCATCGGTAGGCATCTCGTTGTACACCGGGAACGGGTCGCGGTCGATCGTATCGACCGGGGGCGCGTCACCGTCTACGAGTTGTCCGTGGATTCGCGGGATATGGGCCGGGTAATCGGCCGGCAAGGCCGAATGGCGACAGCAATTCGGACGCTCATGCGGGCCGCGCCCATCGGTAGCGGAAGACGATGTGTCCTCGAGATAGTCGAAGCCGACTAGCCACGGCCGACCAACAGTACGGGGATGTCGCCACCGCCGGCAGCCCCTTCGGCCTGGATGGATGGGTCCACGTGCGACTCTCCACCAACGTCACCAGCCTGCTGGAGCCGGGCCAGACCGTATACGTCGGCGACCATCGGGAAGAGCGCCAGATAGAGGACTTCGTGGCCACTCCCAAACCTCGGATTCTGATCTCTCGATGCAATTCCCGCGCCGACGCCAAAGCTCTGCGGGGTGCCGTCCTCGCGGTGGACCGGCAGGCTGCGATGGGCCACCTGGAAGGGCGTCACTTCTGGTTCCAGATTGAAGGCCTGGAGGTCGAGACCGAAGACGGCGAGCCCCTGGGCAGACTCGTCGGACTGGTCGAAACCGGCGCCAACGATGTCTACGAGGTGCGCGGGCCGGCCGGCGAGATCCTCATCCCGGCGCTCAGTGACGTCATCCGCGATATCGACCTGGACGCCCGCCGGATGATCGTCGCCCTCCCGGCCGGGTTGCGGACCGAGGACTAGTTGGCCTCCAGGCTTCAAATCGACATCCTGACTCTGTTTCCCGACATGTTCGCCGGCGTCTTCGATCTCGGCGTGGTAGGTCGGGCTCGCGAAACCGGCATCGTGGAAATCGGCACCCGCGACATACGCGAGTTCACGCATGATCGCCACCGCACCGCCGATGACTACGCATTCGGCGGCGGGCCGGGGATGGTCATGAAGCCCGAGCCAATCGCCGAAGCAATCGAGTCCGTCAGACGGGACAAATCCCGGATAGTCCTGATGAGCCCCCAGGGAGCCCTACTCGACCACGCCGCGGCGGCCCGCCTGGCAAATCAGCCGCATCTCGTCCTGCTGTGCGGGCGCTACGAAGGCGTGGACGAGCGAGTCCGCCAGCAGTTTGTCGACGAAGAGATCTCCATCGGCGACTACGTCCTGACCGGCGGCGAGATCCCGGCAATGGTCGTCACCGACGCGGTCGTCCGGTTGGTGCCCGGGGTCGTTGGCAAGGCCGATTCAGTCAGCGCCGAGTCTCACGTCGCCGGCCTGCTGGAGCATCCCCACTACACCCGTCCGCGGGTTTTCGCGGGCCTGCCGGTTCCCGAAGTCCTGACCTCCGGCGATCACGCCGCGATTGAACGATGGCGGCGTCGCGAATCGCTCCGCCGCACCCTCCTGCGCCGCCCGGACCTGCTGCGCCGTCAACACCTGAGCCCAGAAGAGCAAGCCTGGCTCCTCGCCGAGGAACCCGACGCGGCCGCCCAATTCCTCGACACTTGGGGCGGCAACTCAACCGCTGAATCGTCGTAGCCGCCATCGCCCACGATGTGCCAAGGCGCGCCGGCCGGCGAGGAAGCTTGATAAACGAGCGCCTATCCACCAAAATCGTAGTTCGGTTTCAAGGCCCGAGGGCGATCGGCGGAGGCCGCCGACCAGCCGGGTCATAGTGCGGCCATCGGCCCGCCAACCTGAACCCAACCACCAGAAGTCACGCTCGATACAAGGACGAAAGGCACAGATAGTATGCCCGGAAAACAGGTACTGCTCGGTTCACAAGCCCGGGCGGCAATCAAAGAAGGCGTCGACCTCCTCACCAGAGCGGTGCGGGTCACGATGGGGCCGAAGGGCCGGAACGTGGTCATCGAGAAGCGCTTTGCCAAGCCGCTGATCACCCACGACGGCTACACCGTCGCGAACGTGGTGGACAATCTCGAAGACCCGTTCGTCAACACCGGCGCCCTGATCGCCTACCAGGCCACCAAGCAGACCAACACCAGCGCCGGCGACGGCACCAGCACCGCCGCGATCCTCACCCAGGCCATCTACTCCGAAGGTCTCCGCGTGGTGACCGCCGGCATGAACCCAATGATGCTGCGGCGGGGAATGGAGAAGGCAGGGGGGGCGGTTGTGGACTACCTCGCCGCCAACGCCACCGACATCGAAAACGAAGAGCAGCTCCGCTGGGTCGCTTCCGTTTCGGCCGCCGATGCGGACCTAGGGGCGATGATCGCAAAGGTCCTGCACAAGCTTGGCAAGGACGGCGGCGTCAATATCGAAGACGGACAGACGAACCACGTAGAAATCGAGTTCGTCGACGGGCTCACTTTTGATCGCGGCTACGTTTCCCCCTACTTCGCCGGCACCGCCAACGACTCCGAGGCCGCGTTGGATCATCCCCACGTGCTCATCACGGACCAGAAACTGTCCGCTTCGGCCGACGTGTTGCCCCTCCTGGAGGAGTTCGTCCAGGCGGGCCACCGGAGCCTCCTCATCATCGCTGAGGACATCGAAGGCGAAGCGCTGGGGCTACTGGTGCTCAATCGAGTCCGCGGCACTCTGAACGTCGTTGCCGTGAAGGCGCCCGCCTTCGGCGAGCGGCGCCGCTGGATGCTCGAGGACTACGCCATCTTCACCGGGGCCAAGCTGGCCGCCAAAGAAATGGGCGTTGGCTGGGACGCGATCGACCTTTCTTATCTCGGTCAACTCGACGGCGCCACCATTCGCAAAGACGAGACCGTGTTGGTCAAAGGCCACGGGGACGCCGAGGCCATCAAGCGCCGCATCGAGTCCATCTGGGACACGCATGGCCGGGCGAAGAACGATTATGACCGTGAGAAGCTCTCCGAGCGCGCCAACAACCTGGCCGGCTCCGTCGGAGTGATCCGCGTGGGTGCTCCCACCGAGATCGAACAGAAGGAACTCAAACACCGTGTGGAAGACGCCGTTTCGGCCGCCCGGGCGGCGCTGGAAGAAGGCTTCATCACCGGCGGCGGCGTCAGCCTCATCAGGGCCGAAGCCGCCATCGACGAACTCGACCTGAAAGGCGACGAACTGGTCGGGGCGAACATCGTGCGCGATGCCCTCGCCCAGCCGCTCATCCAGATCGCCGAGAACGCCGGCGAGGACGGCGATGTCGTCGCCGTCAAGGTGCGCGAGGCGGGAGGTTCAGTCGGCTTCAACGCCATCTCCGAACAGTACGAAGACCTGGTCGCCGCCGGCATCATCGACCCGGTGAAGGTCACCCGGCTGGCCGTCACCAACGCCGTCAGCTCGGCGATAATGTTGCTCACCACCGAGACCCTGGTGGTCGACGCCCCTGAAGAGAAGCACACCGACCACGGCCATAGCCACTAGCGTTCTAGTTGCGACCGGCCCGATACCGGGGCAGCAAAAAGGGGCCTTCGCGGCCCCTTTCTTGCACGATCTGAAGCGTCGTTCTCTAGAACACGCTCTCGATGCGCGACCAGTTCACCGGCACGACCGGAACCCGGTGCATCGGCTCCCCCGCGTTGTACGGCTCCACATCGCCATCGTCGTAAATGCCCTTGATGCGGTTGGCCGGCAACTGCTCGGTCTCCACCAGGTCGTCGCAGAAGCACTCGATCGCCTTATAGCGCGAATACCACTCGTACGGCTTGTCAAACATGTCGGACTTCTCGGCAAAGTAGCAGACCACGTCCCGCACCGTTACCTCAGACATCGTCCGGCGACGTGAGGCGAACTCGCAGAACTCTTCAATCCACTCGATTCGCGCACTGACCTCGATCCGCGCCAGCTGCCGCCGATCCATCAAGAAGCCGCGATACCAATCGACCGCTGCCTGCATCTCTGACGCCCGTAGCACCATCCATTGCCCCCCTCTGTCAAACCCCGGTGAAGGAGTCCTCGGGTACAGTCCTCGTTACAAACATCACGGGCACCTACCGATCAGCAACCACAAAAAAACCCACCCTGAACGGATGGGTTAGATTTCAGCGGTCGCAAAGCCAATTCGGTCAGTCGCCTCCCGTGCTATAGACCGACCGCCACGTTGACAAGGCGCGGTGCGACCCAAAAGCGACTAAAATATTAGGGCTGGCTACGAGATCGTGTCAACAAACTCGAAATTGACGGAAAATCACGGCAACCCGCTCGGCGGCCACCTAGACATAACGATGGCCCGCCGGGTCCTACATACCCCATTTGCGTGCAAAAGTCGCCAAATTACGCTTGGTCGTGCTGTACGTGCAACTCTGCATTACACGGGTAACCCGCGGGTGGCGCATCGATGTCGGTTGCTCCCTACCGCTTTTGGGCGCTCATCCCGGCCACCGATCGCATCAAGCCATGCCCCCGGATAGCTTCCGCAACCAACGGGTGCTCGTCATGGGACTCGGCCTTCACGGCGGCGGCGTCGGGATCGCGCGGTTCTTCTGCGAGCGCGGTGCTCGGGTCACCGTCACCGATCTGCGTTCCGAGTCCGATCTCAAACCTTCGCTCGACGCTCTCAATGACTGTCCTATCGAATTTGTCCTGGGTGAACACCGCGAGCAGGACTTCCGCGATGCCGACCTGGTGATTCGTAATCCCGCCGTCCCGATCGAATCCCCCTTCCTCGCCGTAGCGCGGGAGCACGACGTACCCATCGACATGGAAATGGGGATCTTCTTTCGCGAGTGCGATCCCGCCCGCATCATCGGCGTCACCGGCACCAGAGGGAAATCAACAACCGCGACCTTCATTCAGCATCTTCTCCACCATCATGACATCGACGCGGTACTCGCCGGCAACATCCGTCGCTCGGCGGTCACCCTTCTCGACAGCCTGACGCCAGGGCAGACGGTCGTGTTGGAGCTCTCAAGCTGGCAACTCGAAGCCCTCGATCAGCATCGACTCTCTCCCGGGGTGGCGGTCATTACCAACGTGCTGCCGGACCATCTAAACCGCTACCCTGACATGGATGCCTATGCGGCCGCCAAAGGCGCGATAGTCCGATATCAATCCGCTGGCGATCTGGCGGTCTTGAACCGGGACAATCAACTCGCCGCCGGCTTCGCTGCGAGCACCGCCGGCGAAGTCCGCTGGTTCTCGCCGGACGACAACCTGCCGGGATGGGAAGATGCCCGGGTCGCCGGCGATCACAATCGGGCCAACCTGGCGGCCGCCATCGCCGCTACCGGCCGATTCGACATCCCCGCG
>CAYYTN010000003.1:30059-35281 GCA_964474495.1 uncultured Chloroflexota bacterium | reverse complement strand
TGCTCGGGCCGCTGGGTGAGGGTGTTCACGAAATCGGGGTAGACGACGTCGACGGCGTCGAATTCGTGGGCCTCGAACCCTTCGACCAGCATCCGCGCGATCGGGATCACGTCGACGATCATGGGGCGGTCGGGGACGTCGTCGAAGTTGGCGGTGATCGGCAGGGTGCCGGCCAGCAGTCGCACGCCGACGCGGCCGACGCCGATGACGCCGTATTCGATATCCGGGTCGGCCTCGCGGCCGGCCTGCGCCAGCTCCAGCGCGGCGCGGGTGACGTTGGTGTTCAACGCCCCGCAGAGCCCGCGGTTGGTGCTGAGGACGACGACCGCGACTTTGCGCTGGCGGCGCTCTTCAAAGAGGGGATGGACGCCTTCGTCGCCGGGGATGGCGCGGGCCAGGTCGTGGAGGACGTCGCCGATCTTGTCGGCGTAGGGCCGGGCGGCGCGGACGGCCTCCTGGGCGCGGTTCATTTTGGATGTGGCGACCAATTGCATGGCCCGGGTGATCTGCCGGGTGCTCTCGACCCCGCTGATGCGGTTGCGAGTGTCGCGTGCGCTGGGCATCGGGGGCCGCTAGTCCGCTTCGTCCACGGCGGCGGCGGTTTCGCTGGCCAGGAATTGATCGGCCCGGAAGGTGCGCAGCGCGTCGTCGAGCTTGACCAGCTCGTCGTCTTCGATGCGGCCGCTGTCGGCGATCTGCTGCACGAGGGCCGCCTCGGCGGAGCGCAGGTATTCGAGCGCCTCGCGCAAGAATCGGGCGGTGTCTTCGATGGGCAGGCCGTCGGCGGCGCCGGAGGTGCCGCAGCGGATGCAGATGACCTGGTCAACGACCGGCTGCGGCTCGTACTGGCCCTGCTTGAGGATTTCCAGCAGGCGCTCGCCGCGATCGAGCTGGCGGCGGGTGGATTCGTCAAGGTCGGAGCCGAACTGGGCGAAGGCGGCCACTTCGCGGTACTGGGCCAGCTCCAGCCGCAGCCCGCCGGCGACGGCGCGCATGGCCTGGAGCTGGGCGTCGCCGCCCACCCGCGAGACCGACAGGCCGGCGTTGACCGCCGGGCGGTTGCCGGCGTTGAACAGGGCCGGCTCGACGTAGATCTGCCCGTCGGTGATGGAGATGACGTTGGTGGGGACGTAGGTGGTGAGGTCGCCTTCCTGGGTTTCGATGATCGGAAGCGCGGTGAGGCTGCCGTCGCCGGCGGCCTCGCTCATCCGGGCGGCGCGCTCCAGCAGGCGGGAGTGCAGGTAGAAGACGTCGCCGGGGTAGGCCTCGCGCCCGGGCGGGCGGCGCAGCAGCAGCGAAATCTGGCGGTAGGCCCAGGAGTGCTTGGTGAGGTCGTCGTGGATGACCAGGGCGTCCTGGCCCTTGTCGCGGAAGTATTCGCCCATGGTGCAGCCGGCGAAGGGGGCGATGTATTGCTGCCCGGCGGGGTCGCTGGCGCCGGCGGCGACGATGATGGTGTGTTCCATGGCGCCGAATTCTTCGAGGGTCGAGCGCACACTGGCGATCTGGCCGGCCTTCTGGCCGATGGCGACGTAGATGCAGATCACGCCGGTGTCGCGCTGGTTGATGATGGTGTCGACGGCAATGGCGGTCTTGCCGATCTGGCGGTCGCCGATTATGAGCTCGCGCTGGCCGCGGCCGACGGGGATCATGGAGTCGATGGCGCGGATGCCGGTCTGCAAGGGGGTGTCGACGTTGGCGCGCAGGGTCACGCCGGGAGCGACCTTTTCGATGACGTCGGACTGGTCGGTCTCGATGGGGCCGTGGCCGTCGATCGGCTCACCGACGGCGTTGACGATGCGCCCCAGCAGGGCTTCGCCGACCGGCACCTGGGCGACGCGGCCGGTGGTGCGGACTTCGTCGCCTTCTTTGATCTGCTCGTAGGCGCCGAGCAGCACGGCGCCGACGGAGTCTTCTTCGAGGTTCAGGGCCATGCCCAGCACGCCGCCGGGGAACTCCAATAGCTCTCCCGCCAACGCTTCGGACAGCCCGAAAATACGGGCGATGCCGTCGCCCACTTCGACGACCGTGCCGACGTTGACATCGCGGACGGCCGTGTCGAGGGAATCGATTCGTTGTCGGAGAAGGGCGGTTAGGTCGTCTGAGTTAGTTGCCATGTCCTCGCAGGTGTCTACTTCAGCGGAGAGCCAGTTTCAGCGCTTCAAGCCTGGCGGCGACGCTGAAGTCGCGCCGCCAGTCGCCGTGGCGGAGTACGAATCCGCCTTTGAGAGTGTCGTCGATTTCTTCGTGGAAGATCATGCGTCGGCCGGGCCGCTGCATGCGCTCGCGGAGGCCGTCGATGTCGGCGGCGCTCATGGGCCGCGCCGAGCTGACCGTGACCCGGTCGATCGGGCCTTCGGTCTCGCTGCGCCGCACGAACTGGGCCCGCGCGGCCGGGACCAGGTCGAAGGTGCCGTCTTCGACGAAGATGCGCCCGAAGGCCCGACCCCGCTCGCCGAGAACCCCTTCGGCGATGGTGTCGAAGTCGCGGAGCCGCTCCTCGGCGGACGCCCCCGGGCGGGCGACCACCGACCGCACGCCCGGGTCGTTGGCGATCCGGTAGAGCTGGATGGTCTCGTCTTCCCAGGCCTCCCAATCGTCGCTCTGCCCGGCCGCGTCGAGCACGGCCGAGACGTACTGGCGCACGCGGCGGCGATCGGAATGCTCATCGCGTCTCATGAGGTCTGGCTGCGAATCTCTTCGAGGGCCTCATCGACAAGGCGACGATGCTCGGGATCGTCGATGGAGCGGTCCAACACTTTGCCGGTGGCCTCGATCACCAGGGTGGCGATCTCGCGCTCGGCTTCGTGGAGGGCCTGCTCTTTGATCATCACCGCGTCGCGCTCGGCGTCCATGCGGACCTTTTCGGCGGCCTCACGGGCGCGGTGCATTTCTTCTTCCTCGACGTCGGCGACGCGCCGGATGGTCTCCTGGCGTACGCGATGGGCCTCTTCCTGCCGCTCGCGCACGTCGGCCTCGAATTGCACCTGGTCCTGCTCGACCTGCACCTTCATCTCTTCGGCCTGTTCGAGGCTTTCGCGAATTCGGGTGCGCCGATCGTGCAGTGCCTGCTGCAGCGGGCCATAGAGCACCTTGTACATGATCCACACGAAGATCAGGAACGAGGTGAACTGGATGATGATGTTCGGGACGAGAATCCCTACGGTGCCGAATAGCTCTTGCATCTATTGCCCCTATTCACAGGGAGGTCGGGGACGAGGCTAGCCGAGTCCGAGGGCCAGGAACAGACCGATCAAGAACCCGTAGATACCGATGGCTTCGGCGAGGCCGAGACCGATGATCATCGTGGTTCGGATGGCGTTTTCGGCCTCGGGGTTGCGCCCCAGGGCTTCCATCGCCTTGCTGACTCCGAGTCCGATGCCGAGTCCGGCGCCTAGCCCGGCCAGACCGACGGCCAGCGCGGCGCCCAGGGGTGCGAGATCTACCGCGGCCGGAACCGCAGCTGCTACTTCTTCCAAAATTGCCCTCCTTCAGGCAGTTCTAATGATGTTCTTCGGATCCGATCGAGACACTGGTGAAACTGACGGTGAGCATGGTGAAGACGATCGCCTGGATCAAGCCGAACAGGAGTTCGAGCACCAGGAAGATCGAGCCTACGACCCAGCCCTGCCAGTTGGCGAGCCCCAGCAGGACCTCGCCGGCAAAAAGGTTGCCGAAGAGCCGGAATGACAGGGAGACGATTACGAAAAGTTCGATGACCACGAAGATCGGAAACAGCAACGGCGAGTTCTGGGCTACGGCCTTGATGTGCCCCCAGGGGCCGTGCGAGCGGATGCCGGTGGAGTGGATGACGAGGAAGGCGCTGATGGCCAGGGCGAGGGTGAAGTTGATGTCGGCGGTGGCCGGGCGCAGGAAGGGAATCATGACTTCGTGCCCGTCGTGGACCTCGATCCAGCCGATGGTGCCGACGAGCGGGAGCAGGCTGAACCAGTTGGAGAACAGAATCAGGATGAAGAAGGAGGCGATCAGCGGGTAGAGCTGCCGGCCGAACCGCCCGAGGGCGGAGCCCACCAGGCCTTCCACGGCTTCGAGGATGAACTCCATCACGTTCTGCGCGGTGCCGGGGACGAGGCCCACGTTGCGCCGCACCAGGAGCGCGGGAAGGATGAGCGCGGCCATAACGACGAACATGATGACCATCGAGTTGGTCAGCCGGAACAGCCCGAGCGGGGTCTCCCACTCGCAGCCGTGACAAATCGGCTCCGCTTTGATCGAAAAGTCAGGAAGCAACTATTCGCGCTGCCATTTGAAGATCAAATACATCACGTAAAAACTGAGCCCCAGCCCCAGTAGAACTCCGGCCAAGAACAGCCACGGCGTCGTGCCCCATTGATCGTCCAGGTACCGCCCGAGCAGCACTCCGGTGGTGATGAAGGACCCGACTACAAAACCGAACTCCAGTGCGAGAGCGGCGGCGCGTAGCGGGCCCACAATCTCCCTCACCAGAGTCCAAACACAGGGATCGTGAAACATTTCACGTCCCCGCACCGGCGGAATGTTAGCACGTCGCCCGGCCTACTCAAAGCCTCCGCGCAAACCTGTCGGCGGACGGTTTTGGGCGGGCTGCGGGGACGGTTTCCGGGCGGGTTGATATTTGCCCCGGACGGCGCCGGTGACCTATGTTGCGGGGGTGCAAACCCCGATGGAGGCAGCGATGGCAGAGTCCCGCGAACGGACCCCGGAGATCAGAACCCCGGACCGGCGCTTTCCATGGGCGTTCGCCATCCTGATCGTGGTGGCGGTGGTGGCGCTGGCGATATTCGGTAGCTGGGGGTTCGCCACCTTCGGCGCGTAGTCGCGCTCCGAAGGTCAGCTATCGAAGAAGTACATTTCCTCGAAGGCGACCCGGGCGGCCTCGGCGGCGTCTTCGGGCTCGGCCTTCTGCAGGAAGACGGGCCGATCGAGGGTGTTGATCATCAGACCGCGGTCGGCGCCGGTGAGCTGGATGGCGCGCGAGCGCGCGAGCGCCAGCGAGAGCGCCTCGACATCTTCGTCGCGGATGGATCGGGAGGCGACTCGCATCCGCTCGACGTCGAACTTCATGGCGGTGGGGAACATGGCGTCGCCGATGGCCTCGTAGATCTGCATGAGGCCCAGGATGGCGGCCTCGGGCTCGCGCGAGCTGGCCGACAGGCCGATCATCATGTGGATCTCGGTGGGCGTGCGGTGCCCGCGCCCGCCGGGGAGGGCGGCGAGATCGA
>CAYYTN010000003.1:28414-30049 GCA_964474495.1 uncultured Chloroflexota bacterium | reverse complement strand
CCGTTTCCGTCCTCTTTGCGCCAGGCATTCAGGAACCAGCCGCTGTTGGCCGGGAACGACATCATGCCGTTGTTGGGATCGCTCAACACGCCGCGCATCTGCCGCCAGGAGTTGCCGCCGCTGATGCTGTACGAGCTGCGTTGCTCGTAGGCCAGGCCGTGCATGAGGTCGAGGGCGCGCAGGGCGGGGTCGCTGAGGAGTTCTTCTTCGCCGCCATCGCGCCCGGGCAGCATGGCGCCGGCGCTGGTGAGCCAGACCCAGGACGGCGGCACCGGAGATTGGCCGCCTTCGGCGGTGACCATCTGCACGAAACCGAAGGCGTCGGGTCGGTCGGCGCCGGCGGAGGAGAAGGTCATGCGGGCGACGTTCTCCAGGAATTGATCGATGTCCCAGGGGTCGGGCCCGGGCAGCTTGATGCCGTATTCGCCGAGGCGCTTGCGGTTGAACATCAGCACCCAGGGCCCGAGCAGGAGCGGGATGGCCATCTGGCGGCCGCGAATCTGCCCGGCGGCCAGGCTGTCGCCCCAGTAGGCGTCGGCGTCGAGCAGGTGGCCCAGCGCGGACACCTTGTCCATCGGGATCAGGGTGCCGTTCTCCTCCAGGTCGCGGAGCTGCGAGACCGGGAAGATGAGCAGATCGACGGGCTTGCTTTCGGGGAAGGAGGCGATCATCTGGCCGAGCGTGATTTCCTCGGGATAGCCGAGCGGATCGGAATTGAGGCGGACGACTTCTTCGTCGCCGGTGCCGGCGCGGGCGATGAGGCTGCGGTAGTCGTTGCCCCGGGGGCCCCAGGCGGACTGGACGAAGGCGACCGAGATGGGCTCGGAGGGCAGCACCACGCCGGTGGGTCGGGTGGACGCGGCCCGGGCGATGGCGTCGGACTTCAGGAGGCCTTCCTGGTACTCGCTCAGCTCGGGAAGGGCCTCGATCGAGCGCCCGCAGGCGGCCAGCACCGCGGCGGTTCCAGCGGCCAGCGCGCCGACGAAACGCCGACGGCTCGGCCCGGCCCGGGTATCCCTATTGCTGCGGGTGTCGCTCATCCCTGCCGGAGCCCCTTCCAGCCACCGAAAGCCCTACCGGTTGCGGGGGGCGGTCCACCCGCGCCGCTAGTGGTAGCTGCGGGCGTCAGTCTCTTTCAAATCCCGTTTGGAGGGCACATCTTTGAAGCGCCAAATCTCTCCACCAAGACCCACCAAGTATACAAGCCGATCGCGGCTGAACGCAGGGGAAACCGCGACCTGGAGGACGGATCGGTTCTGGAGACCTTCGTTGAGTTCTTCCCAGGTGAGACCGCGGTCGTTGGAGCGGAACACGCCGTCGCTGCCGCCGACGTACATGACCGGCTCTTCTTCGAATTCCGGGGTGCCGGTGAGGGAGAGGACGGCGGTTTTGGTGATATTGGGCTTGACCCCGGACCACACCTGGCGGAACCGGCGGGCGGGCTTGAAGACCTGGTTTTCGGCGGCGAAGTACCAGGAGTTGTTCTGCCCGGTGTAGTCGGAGGGCAGGAAACAGGAGATCCACTGCGAGTCGGTGCCGTGCTGGACCCAGCGCTTCCAGGTCTTGCCGCCGTCGACGGAGCGGTGCAGCGCGGCGCGGCGGCGGTCTATTCGCCCGCAGGCAAGCAGGCCATTG
>CAYYTN010000003.1:14720-28404 GCA_964474495.1 uncultured Chloroflexota bacterium | reverse complement strand
CCGATGGTGCCGGCGGCGATGGTCTGGTCTTCGGCATAGGAGGGCGAGATCTGCAGATCGGCGACGGTTTCGCCGCCGAAATCCTCCTCGAGCGGTCGGAAGCTGCGACCGGCGGTGGTGCTGATGAAGGCTTCGCCGAGGACGCCGCCGGCGACGACGGTCTCGTCGTCGGCGAAGTTGGGCGACACGGCCACGGATCGCACGTCGCGCTTGCCGAGCCCGCGCGAGCAGCGTTTCCAGGAATCGCCGCCGTCGGCGGTCTTGTAGAGCCCGTCGCCGGTGGCGGCGAAGGCGATGCCGTCGTTGGCGAAGTCGGAGGAGAAGGCGATCCGGTTCACCGGCACGGCCTCGGTGCCTTCGGCGGCATCGGCCCAGCCGGCGCCGCCGTCGGAACTGCGGAAGATGCCGCCGGCCGCCCCGCCGGCGAGCATTACCGGTTTGTTCTCGAAATCGGGTGACAGGGCCAGGCAGAGCCAGTTCTGGCTGGCCAGGTTGCGGCTGGAGTCGGTCCAGGTGTCGCCGCCGTCTTCGGAACGGCGGGCGCCGTGCTCGAAGGTGCCGGCGAGCAGGACGGTCTTGCCCTTCGCACCGGCGAAGGCGACGAGGGAAAGGATCGGGTAGGCGTCGCCCGGGGCGGAGACCAGTTCCCAGCTCTGGCCGCCGTCGACGCTGCGGTGGATGCCGCCTTCGCCGGTACCGGCGAAGGCGGTGTTGTCTTTGGCGAAGTCGGGCGAGACGGCGATGGCGTTGACGGATTGTCCTTCCAGCCCGGCGCCGGCGCTGAAGGTCTTGCCGCCGTCGTCACTGACCCAGAGGCCGCTGGTCTCACTGCCGGCGAAGAGGCGCCCGCCGTCGCTGAGACTGGCCGAGCTGGCCAGGCACTGAAAGGTCTCTTGGTGCAGGTCGTCCTGGCCGACCTGGTCCCAGGTGCGGCCGCCATCGCTGGAGCGGAACAGGCCGCGGTCGGTGACGGAGCAGAAGACGCGCTGGTCGGATTCGAAATCCGGGGAGACCAGGATGGCCTGGTTGGATTCGCCGGCGAGACCGCTGTTGGAGGCGTTCCAGGTGCGGCCGGCGTTGACGGTGCGGAAGACGCCTTCGTCGTCGGAGCCGATGAAGGCGGTGCGGTCGGTTTCGTAGGCCGGCGAGAAACCGATGCAGGTGACCTCGGGGACGATGCCCCAGAAGTCGAGCCGGTTCCAGCGCTTGCCGCCGTCGACGCTGCCGAAGGCGCCGACCTGGGCGGCGGCGGCGATGAGGGTGCGGTCGTTCTGGAAGTTGGGGGAGGCGGAGACGAATTGCACGTAGGGGCTGGCGAGGCCGGTGTTGCTGATGGCCCAGCTGGCGCCGTCATCTTCGGAGACGAAGACGCCGGCCATGGTGCCGGCCCAGACCCGCCGCTCGCCGTCGGGGCCGGGGGCCACGCTGAGGGCGGCGACGGTGCCGCCTTCGCGGCCGCCAACGCGCTCCCAGACGTTCTCGACGATTTTGTTTTTTGCCAGGGACTTCTTGGCCATGCAGATGCTTCCTCAGATGTGGCGGTGCAACCGGTTGCGGAAATGCGGAAAAGGCTGGTTTCGGAATGGGTGTTCGCGACCGGACAGCGTACGCGGCCGAGTTCAGGACACTAAAGGATCGTGCCGGTCGGCGCAAACGCTTTCAGCGCCTCAGGGCAGCTCCAAAACGGTGCCCGGGAAGATGGCGTCGACGTCGCTAATGCCGTTCAAGCGTTGCAGGACGTCGATGTCGATGTCGAATCGATCGGCGATCCCCTGCAAGGTGTCGCCTTCGGCGACGGTGTAGCTGTCGGGCCGGCCGGCGGTACCGGGGACCTGCCGGCTGGGGTTGGGGATCTTGAGAACCTGGCCGACCTGGATCTGGTCGGGGTCGTCGATATCGTTGACTTCCATCAGCGCCTCGACGGGAACGCGGAACCGGTCGGCGATCTGCCCCAGGATGTCGCCGGCGACGACGGTGTACTCGGTCGGGCCGGTACCGGAGGAGGGTTCGGGGGTGGTTTCGCGGTCCGGGTCGGCCAGGTCTTCGGGGAGCGCGGTGGCGCGGGGGGCGACGGGCCGGATGGTGGGCAGGGAAATGGCGCCGGTGTCGGCGGGGAAGCTGATGTCCGGGCCCTTTTCGGCGGCGTACTGGATGGCGGCCTGGCGGGCGCTTTCGGTGTACTTGGATTCCTGCCACTCGAGGATGCGCCAGGTGACGATGACCGCCGCCAGCAGGACGAGCACGCGGCCGATCTGAATCCAGCTGTGGTCGATGATTCGCACCGCGTCGTGACCGGTGACCGGCGCCCAGGTGAGGCGGCCGGTCGCTTCGACGGGGCTGACCCGCCCGGTGGGGCTTTCGGTCACGGGCCGGCGCCTTCGGTGAAGGCGATCATCAGGTCGTTGACGTTGGTACCGGTCGGCCCGGTGATCATCAGGTCGCCGGTGGCTTTGAGGAATTCATATGCGTCATTGTCTTCCAGCATCGCCGCCGCGTCCAACCCGGCCGCCCGGCCGCGGGCGATGGTGCCGCCGTCGACGAGCGCCCCGGCGGCGGCGGTGGGCCCGTCGGTGCCGTCGGTGCCGGCGGCGAGCACGCCGATTCCCGGAATCCCCTGGATGTCGATGGCGGCGGCGAGGGCGATCTCCTGGCAGCGCCCGCCGCGCCCGCTCCCGCGGACGGTGACGGTGGTCTCGCCGCCGAAGATGGTCATCGCCGGCGAAGGGTTAGCGGCCAGGTCGCGGGCGGCGGCGGCCAGCACAGGGGCGAAGTCGCGGGCCTCGCCTTCGATCTGGAGCGATTCGGTTCGTACCGCGAAGCCTTGTTCGGTCGCGGCGCGCGCGGCGGCGGCGGCGGCGACCGGCAGGTCGGTGACGATGGCGTGGCGTACCCGCGCGAAACAGGCGGCGCCGGGGCCGGGCGTCTCGGCGATTTCGCCGCGCTCGCCGGCGCGCAGGTGTTCGACCACGGCGGCGGGGGCGGTCTCGAGCAGCTCGAATCCGGCGAGCACCGCCAGGGCGTCGGCGAAGTTGGAGGGATCGGGGGCGAAGGGGCCGGAGGCGATGACGTCGAGGGGATTGCCGAGGACGTCGGAGACGGCGAGCGCGAGGACGGTGGCGGGAGCGGCGGCCACCGCCAGGCGGCCGCCCTGCACCAGCGAGAGGTGCTTGCGGACGGCATTGAGCTGGTTGATGGTGGCGCCGGCGCGCAGGAGGAGATTGGTGGTCTGGCCCAGTTCGGCGAGACTGATCCCGACTGCCGGGGCCGGCAGCAGCGCCGATCCGCCGCCGGAGAGGCCGGCGATGACCAGGTCGCGCTGGCCGGCCGCCGCGAGGATCGCGTGGATGCGGGCGGCGGCCTGCACCCCGCGTTCGTCGGGTACCGGGTGGGCGGCCTCGACGACCTCGACCCGGCCGGCCGGCTCGCGGTGCCCGTCTTTGACGACGACGAAACCGCCGGTCACCCGCTCGCCGAGCGCGGCTTCGACCGCGCCGGCCATGCGCGCCGAAGCCTTGCCGGCGCCGACCACCGTCACCGCATCGAAATCGGCAAGGTCGTAGCGTTGGTCGCCGGCCAGCAGGGTGTCGCCGTCGATCCGCAGCAGGCGTCGAATCGCCGGGGCCGGGTCGGCGGCGGCGAGGGCGGCGTCGATCACCCGACGGAGGCCGGCGCGGGTTGCCAACCTGATTGAACTCGACGCCACCGGGCTACAAACGTCCGGTGCTGGCGGGCTCGATCAGGGCAGCGCGAATCTCGGCGGCGAACTCGATCTCGGAGTCGTCTTCCGGCGTGTAGCCGATGACCCGGCGGGCGTTCTCCAGCGACCAGAACGCGCGGGCGTTGTCGGAAACTCCGTAGAAGGCCTGGAAGGGGATGCCGTGCTCGTCGCGGATGTCGTCGGTCTCCAGCGACTTCACGCAGAGCTGGCCCAGGTCGCGGGGGCTGATATAGGCGCCCAGGTCGCGCTTGTAGCCGACCCGGTCGTCGGGGGCGAAGTCGGCCCAGCGGATCGGCCGCGGCGCGCCGATGCGGAGTTGCACGTTTTCGACCGCGGAACCCTGGGAGCCGGTGGCATAGAGGAAGCCCATCAACTCGTAGGCGGCCTTGGCCCAGCCGTACCAGTTGTCCGAGAGGCGCGGGGACTCGGGTCCGAGCATCTCGATTTCACGCGCCCAAATCTGATGCTCGTACCAGTCGGCGGCGTGATTGGAACTGGCGACGACGACGCGGGAGATCCGCTCTTCCATGGCGAGCTGGTAGACGTGCTGGGCCATGTCCAGGTTGACGCGTTCCTGCTCGTAGCCGCGGCTCTTGAAGCCGCCGGTCTGGCCCTTGTTGTAGGCCAGGTGCACGACCCCGTCGGCGCCGCGGAAGTGCTCGCGGTAGGAGTCGAGATCGGGATCGTCGAGCCGGACTATGTTGATTCCGGCGACGGAGTTGCCGTCGCGGTCGCGGTCCTGCACGTCCAGCAGGCGCAGGTCGTGGCGTTCGGCGAGGACCGGGACGAGCTGGGACGCGATGTAGCCGGCGGCGCCGGTGACGACCACGGTGTCCATCTTCATGGGGCGCTCCTGGCGTGTCGGCGGTGACCGCCTACAGGTAGATCGGGTTGGACCAGGCGACCTTGCCGTCGGGCGCGACGCACTCCAGGCGCACCCATTTCTCGCCGCCGCGCAGGTCGATCGCCCATTCGGTCTGCGGCTCGCCGTCCGCCAGCGCCACCTGGCCGGTGCGCCGCCAGGACATGAAGCGCACCGCGCGGGCCGGCGAGGTGCGGGCGGTCACGCGCTTGTCTTCGATCTGGAAGTCGTGAATCTCGGGCCCCTGGCTGCCGTAGAACGCCCCGGTCATGATGGCCTCGCAGATGGCCGCCGAGGTCCGCTCTTCGACCCGCACGTTCACCCAGCCTTTGCCGGCGTCGTCACCGCGCCAGTGGGTGTCGTCGGAGGCGATGAGGCCGAAGCGGTTGCCCAGCGCCAGCAGCCCGTCGACGGTCTGGCGGGCGTAGCCTTTGCCGTTCAGCAACTGGCAGGTGGCGTTGAAGATTTCCAGGCAGTCGAGTTCGCGGATCGATTCCAGCCAGGGCGCCTCGAACCCGAGCCAGTGGGGATGGGCCAGGATGGTGACCGCGCCGTCGTCTTTGACGTTGTTGATGGCCTCTTGCAGCGAGCGCCCGGGCGGGAGCGCCTGCAGGTCTTTGAGGCCCAGGGCGACCAGGTGGTACTCACAGTCGCTGGCCTCGTCCCAGCCGTTCACTTCCATGCCGGGCACGCCGATCATGCCGGCGCGCTCGATGGAGTCGGTGGGCGCGAGGATGCGGTGATCGGTGATCGACAGGAAGTCGTAGCCGTGCCCGGCGTACCAGTCGGCCACGGCGTCGGGGGTCAGTTCGCCGTCGGAGAGATTGGTGTGGCAGTGAGTGTTGCCCTTCAGCCACTCCCCGGGCAGACCGAACGGGTTCACCGCCATTGGTTCTCCAATCCTGCACGACCGCCGACGCCCGGCGGTTCGTCGAGCCATACTCTGGTCAAGTTAGCGGACCAGGATGGCGGGGCGGTCGATGCCGCGTTCGGTGGTGAGCACCGGCCAGTCGCCGGTGGCGGTCAGGACCTCGGGTCCGGCGGCGGTGGCGAGGATAGTGTCTTCGCTCTTGACGCCGGCGATGGACGGGTTCCAGGCGAAGCATTGGTCGGCGAGGACCGGGTACGGGTGGCCGCCGCCGACGAAGTATTCGCGCGATCCGTAGCCGGCCGCCCCGCCCTGGTGGTGCAACTTCCATTCGTCGGGGTAGTCGCGGGCGGCGTACTCGGCCTGGCCGGCGGCGAAGACCTCGACGGCGGTGCGGCCGACGGTGGTGGCGGCGATGTAGGCGGAGTCGACCTCGGCGCAGGCCTGCGCCTTTGCGACCAACTCGGCCGGCAGTTCGCCGAAGTGCACCAGGCGGGTCATGGAGCACCAGAGCCCGTGCCTCACGGAGGAGGTGACGAGCATGGCGTAGCGGTCCAGGGTCTTTTCGGTGGGCAGCGGATGGCGATGGTCGAAGATCCGCCGGTCGGTGGCCACCAGGGTCACCGGCGAGAGGACGCCGCGATCGCCGAGCGCGGCGCGGACGTCGGCGGCGATGCGTTCCTCGGTCTGGCCGGGTTCCAGCGAGCGGGCGACCTGTTCCAGCGCGGCGGCGGTGTCGGCGGCCAGCGCGCGCATGCGGGCGACCTCCTCCGGGACCAGGGCGGCGCGGAGGTCGGTGAGGCCGTCGGCGGGCACGGCGCCTTCTATGGGGATGTCGGCGGCCAGCACGCCGGCGCCGGCGGCTTCGCGGGTCCGCGTCGCGCCGTTGAAGAACAGGTCGGTCCAGTCGAAGACGCGGTACTCGACCGGCAGCCCGGCCAGTTCGTCCTGCTCGAGGCGCGGCATCTCGACGTTGCTGGTGATGACTTCGACGCGCTCGGGGCTGTAGAGCAGGGTGGCGACGCCAGTGATATCGAAGGTGTTGATGTAGGAGCGGCCGCCGGCGGTGGCCCAGGCGAAGGTGGCGATCGTGCCGATCGCCAGCCGGTCCCAGCCGTTCGCCTTCATCAGAGCGCGGATGCGGGCGGTCTTGGCGGCGAACTCAGCCCGCCGCGCGTCTACGCCCGGCGCGATGAGGGAATCTCCCGGCGGGCGGTGAGGACCTGGCGGATCGATTGCAGTCGGTGGAGCAGGTGCGACAGCTCGGAGATGTTGGAGAGGTTCAGGTTGACGACCATCTCGGCGATGCCGTCCTGGTCGGTCTCGACGCTGGCGGAGACGATGCTGTAGCCCTCTTCGGCGACGACGGCGGCCATGTCGCGCAGCAGGCCGCCGCGGTCGGTGGCGGTGAGCACGATCTGCACCGGGAAGAGGCCGGCCTCTTCCTCACCCCAGGAGACTTCGACCGGGTTCTTGCAGCCGACGGCGTGCACGACGACCTCGCCGCCTTCGCGCAGGCCGGCGATGTCGCGCTCCGGGGTGGGGCTGCAGCAGGTGGCCAGGCGAGTCGGCAGGCGGGCGGCGGTCTCGACCCGCTGGGTAGTCCAGCTGACGTCGATGATGCGCTCGGTCTCGGTGTTGTTGGCGATGTTGGGGCAGTCGGCGCGGTGGACGGTGACGCCGCGGCCACGGGTGATGAAGCCGACGATGTCGTCGCCGGGCAACGGGCCGCAACAGGAGCCGAGCCGGGTGTGGAGGTCGCCGGTGCCGGAGACGTTGACGCCGGTGGTGATGGTGGCGGGGCGGGGGTGGACGATTTCGCCGGCGTCGCCGGCGGGCTGGAACGTGGGCTCGGCGGCTTCGATGCCGAGGCGGTGGATGACCTGGGTCGGGGTGACGGCGCCGTAGCCGATGGCGGCGAGGAGGCCGGAGAGGTTGGAGAAGGAAAGCCGCTCGATGACGCGCTGGAAGTCCTTTTCGGGAATCTGGCCGATGCCTTCGTGGCCGATGCGGTGCAGTTCCTCGTTGAGCAGCCCGCGGCCGAACTCCTCGTTCTCGGCGCGTTCCTGGCGCTTGAACCACTGCCGCACTTTGTCGCGGGCGTAGCCGGTCTGGACGATGGTGAGCCAGTCGCGGCTCGGCCCGTGGCCGGCGCGGCTGGTGAGGATTTCGACGGTATCGCCGCTCTCCAACTCCCGCTTCAGCGGCACCAGCCGTCCGTTCACCTTGGCCCCGATGCAGCCGTGGCCGACTTCGGTGTGAATCCGGTAGGCAAAGTCCAGCGGGGTGGCGCCACGGGGGAGGTCCAGCACCTCGCCCTGGGGGGTGAACACCAGGACCTGGTCGCCGAAGATATCGGCCTTGAGGATGTCGACGAACGGCGCGGCGGTTTCGAGGTCCTCCTGCCATTCGAGCACCTGGCGGACCCAGGCGAGCTTGTTGACGAAGTCCTCCTGGCCCAGGTGGCCCTCTTTGTAGCGCCAGTGAGCGGCCACCCCGAACTCGGCTTCGCGGTGCATATCCTCAGTGCGTATCTGCACCTCGAAGGCCCGGCCGCCGGGGCCGACCATGGCGGTGTGCAGCGATTGGTAGTGGTTGGCCTTCGGAGAGGAGATGTAGTCGTCGAACTGCCCGGAGACGGCCCGCCAGCTGGAGTGGACGACGGCCAGGGCGCGGTAGCAGTCGTCGACGGAGCGCACAACCAGGCGTACCGCGAGGAGGTCGTAGATTTCCTCCAGCTCAACCTGGGCCTCGCGCATCTTGCGATCGATGCTGTAGAGGTGTTTGGCGCGGCCGGAGACCTCGGCGTCGAGACCGGTCTCTTCAAGCTTCGTGCGCAACTCTTCCATCACTTCGTTGACCAGCTGCTCGCGCTCGACGCGCCGGGAGTCGATGATGTTGGCCAGCTCGCGGTAGCGATTGGGATTGAGCTCGCGGAAGGAGCCGTCCTCAAGCTGCCACTTCCAGTGGAAGATCCCGAGGCGGCCGGCGAGCGGGGCGTAGATTTCGAGGGTCTCCTCGCAGAACCGGCGGAGCTTCTCGTCAGGCAGCGCGCTGACGGTGCGAACGTTGTGCAGCCGGTCGGCGAGCTTCACCAGCACAACCCGGATGTCCCGGGCCATGGCGAGGAACATCTTGCGCAGCGACTGGGCCTGCTCTTCTTCGAGGTTGGTGATCTCGAGCATGCCGAGCTTGGTGACGCCGTCGACCAGGTCGGCAACCTCATGCCCGAAGCGGTCCTGGATGGTTTCGAGGTCGGTGCCGGCATCCTCGATGGTGTCGTGCAGGAGGGCGGCGGCGATGGCGGCCTCGTCGAGGCGCAGGTCGGTGAGCAGGATCGCCACGGCGAGGGGGTGGTTTACGTAGTCCTCACCGGAAAGGCGCTGCTGGCCGGCGTGGGCTTCGGCGGCGAACCGGTAGGCGTCTTCGATCAGGCGCAGGGCCCCGGCGCGGCGCGGGCCCAGGATGTATTCCCCGGCCGCCTCCAGCAACTCGTCGAGGCTGCCGGGGACATCGACGACCACACGGGTGTGCTCAACCGCGTGGATCTGTACGCTCACTGGCCCGCTCCCGACTGCTGGAAACTCTTACCCGGCCGCTCGAACATCCTCTACAAGCATATCGAGCCTTGTTTGTCCCTGATAGGTAGATTCTGCCAGCCGGAAGGCAACGTCGTAGTCGCGGCCGGGTTCGAGGGCGCCGTAGTGGGCCCCGCCGCCGAACCAGATGAGGGAGATATCGGGCCCGAGGCCGGCGAATACCGGGCGCAGGTGCGAGTGGTCGCCGCCGACGGTGCGACGTTCGGCGAGGCGCAGGCCGCTGACCGCGAAGAGCGGCGCCGGGAAGCCCTGGCCGTAGGGTTCGAGGTCCTCCACGAGTTGCAGGGTGTCCCAGCTGATGCTCTCGGGGCGGAGGCGGCAGTCGGCTTCGACGGTGGGTTTCGCGGCGGGGGCGCCGGCTTCCGTCCACAGAACCCGGAGCGCGGCGGCGAATTCGTCGAGGCGTTCGCCGGCGAGGGTGAATCCGCCGGCGCGAGGATGCCCGCCGTGGCGGTCGAGGAGCCCGGCGCAGGCGCTGAGGGCCTCGACGACGCTGAAGCCCTCGGGAGCCCGCGCGGAGCCCTGGGCGACGCCGTCGCGCACCGAGGCGACGAAGGCCGGCCGGCCGCTGGCTTCGGCCAGCCGCCCGGCGACCAGACCGATCACGCCCGGGTGCCAGTCGTCGCCGTAGGCGAAGACCGGGCCGTCGGCGCCGGCGAACTCCCCGGCCGCCGCCAACACATCTTTGGTGGCCTGCTGGCGCTTGCGGTTCAATTCTTCGAGTTCGAGCGCCAGGCGGTCGTTGGCGACCGGGTCGTCGCCGGTCAGGAGGTGGTAGGCGATGCGGGCGTCGTCCATGCGGCCGGCGGCGTTGACCCGCGGGCCGAGCCGGTAGCCGAGGTCGGTGGAGGTGATCTCGCCGGGGGTGAGCCGGGCGGCCCCGATGAGCGCCTTCATGGCCGGGCGCGAGCCGGCGTTCATCCGGCGCAGGCCCTCGACGACGAACAGGCGGTTTTCGTCGCGCAGCGGCACGACATCGGCGACGGTGCCGAGGGCGACCAGGTCGAGGAGGCTCTCGGCCTCGAGGGCGTCGGGCGATTCGGCTTCGAGGAGCACGGCCTCGGCGAGCTTGTAGGCCACGCCGACGCCGGCCAGGTCGGGGAATGGATAGCCCTCGCCGGGGTTGTGCGGGTTCAGGGCGATGGCTTCGGCGGGAAGCTCGGTGACGACGGTGTGGTGGTCGGTGACGATGACGTCCATGCCGGCGGCCAGGGCGGCCTCGACCTCGGCGACGGCGTTGGCGCCGCAGTCGGTGGAGATCAGCAGATTGACGCCCTCGGCGGCGATGGCGGCGATGGCTTCACGGTTCAGCCCGTAGCCTTCGCGGCGGCGGTCGGGGAAATAGGCGGTCGGGTCGAGTCCCAGGGATCGCAGGGTGAGCGTCAGGACAGCGCAACTGGTGACGCCGTCGGCGTCGTAGTCGGAGTAGATGCAGATCCGCTCCCCGGCGGCGACGGCCCGCAGCAGGCGCCCGGCGGCGGCCTCCATGCCGTGCATCAGGAAGGGGTCGTGGGGGGGCAGGCCGCCAGCGACGAATTCGGCGATCGCGTCGGCCCCGCGCAGGCCGCGGTTGTGCAGCAGTTGCACCGCGAGCGGGGGCAGGTCGGCGACGGCGGTGAGGTCTTCGGGCGACAGCCGGGGCGCGATCCGCCACTGGCGACCGCTGATGCTCAGCCCCTCCATGTCGCTCAAGTCCCGGACATCCTTCCTCTAATATGCCGGGGATTCTAGCCCCGCCCGGCGCCGCGGTCCCAACGGCGGCTACGCGGCAGCAACGGAGAGTGTGCCTTGAGTCGACGACTGCTGGTGATTCCGGCGCTGCTGGCGGTGGTGATTGGTATCTGGGCGGGATTGGTGCGGGTGGGCTGGGACTGGCCGATGCCGCGCGGCGGCTGGGTGCCGGATCACGGTCCGTTGCTGGTCTCCGGGTTCCTGGGCACGGTGATCGGGATGGAGCGGGCGGTGGCGCTGGAACGCCGCCCGGCCTTCATCGGACCGGCGCTGGGGGCGCTGGGGATCCTGACGCTGGTGCTGGGCGCGCCGTCGCCGATCGCACCGCTGTTGATGATCGGCGCGGCGATCGGGATGACCGCGGTGAACGTGCTGGGACCGCTGAGCCGCGGGCGTTTCGAAGACCATTCGCTGGTGGTCGTCGCCGGTTCGCTGATGTGGCTGGCGGGCAACGTGCTGTGGGCGACCGGATCGGCCGGCTACGTCCTGACGCTGTTCTGGATCGGCTTCGTGACGATGACGATCGGCGGCGAGCGGCTGGAACTCTCCCGGTTCAGCCGGCGCGGCCCGCAGTCGCGGGCGCTGTTCTGGGTCTTCGTGGCGCTGTTGCCGCTGGGCGCCGGGCTGAGCGCCGGCGGGATCTGGAGCGGTCAGCGGATCCTCGGGGCGGGGCTGGTGACGCTGACCCTGTGGCTGCTGCGCTACGACTTCGCGCGGCGCATCGGCGGCAAGGCCGGGCTGTCGCGCTACATGGCCCTGGCCCTCACCTCGGCCTATATCTGGATGCTGGTGGCCGGGGCGAGCTGGTTGTATCACGGTAACCTGGTGGCCGGGCCGACCTACGACGGCGCGGTGCACTCGTTCTTCCTGGGCTTTGTGATCGTGATGATCTTCGCCCACGCGCCGGTGATCTTCGCCGCGCTGGCCGGGGTCGGTGAGGCGTTCCATCCGATGCTCTACGCGCCGGTGGCGCTAATGCACGCGTCGCTGGCGGCGCGCTTCCTGGGCGATCTGTTCGCCGAGCCGGGTCTGCGGCAGTGGGGGGCGGCGTTCAACGCGGTGGCGCTGGTGCTGTTCCTGGTGATGATGGTGCGGCTGGTGCGGCGCGCGCGACCGCTGGCCTGAGCCTGGCCCGAAGCCGGGCACCCCGCCGGCGATTTCAGACGATGGCTACTCGGTGTAGTAGTTGATCGAGTTCAGGGAGCCGTCGCCGGACATCGAGCACTTGGCGTCGCGGTCGACGGCAATCTCGATCAGGTAGGGCTGGTCCTTGGCGAAGGCGCGCTCCAGCGCGGCGTCGAATCCGGCGGCGTCGGTGACGGCCTCGCCGGCGACTCCCAGGCCCTCGGCGGTCTTGACGAAGTCGATGCCGGGGACGTGGTGGCGGTCGCTGTCACCGTAGGTCAGGTCGGTGCTGATGCGGCGCTCGCCGAACTTGCCGTCCTGGGCGTGGCGAATCAGCCCGAGCCAGCCGTTGTTGACGACACAGACGACCACGCCGATGTCGTGATGGGCCAGGGTAGCCAGGTCGGCCAGGGCCATGCCGATGCTGCCGTCGCCGAGCAGGTTGACCACCTGGGCCTCGGGCCGGGCCATCTTGGCGCCGATGGCCGCGCCGAGTCCCCAGCCCATCGTGCCGGCGCCGCCGGTGACCAGGTAGGTGCGCGGCTCGTAGATCTCGAAGAACTGCCCGGACCACATCTGGCTGACGCCGCAGTCGTGGGTGACGATGGCGTCGCGGTCGAGGAAGGTGCGCAGCATGGCAACGGCCTGCTGGGGCTTCAGGAACTCGGAATCGAATTCGGTGGGCCGGTCGACCTCGGCCTTGCGGGCGGCGAAGCTCACGGCCAGATCGCAGGTCTTGTGGTCGTCGATCTGCTGGCCGCGCTCGACCAGGGCGGCCTGGAGCCGCGGGAGGAAGTCCTTTACATCGGCGGCGATGCCGAGCTCGGCGTCGACCATCAGGCCGAGCATCTCGGGGTTGATGTTGACGTGGACGACTTTGGCGTGCTCTTTGAGGTCTTTGGGCAGCCCGACGCTGCGGTCGGCGAAGCGCCCGCCGAGATTCACGATGAGATCGGCGGCGTTGAAGATCTCGTTACCCAGCGGGGTGTTGCAGCTGGTGCCGATGGCGCCGGCGTAGAGGGGGTGGTCAGCCGGGATGGCGCCGCGGCCCATGTAGGTGAGCAGCACCGGCACGCCGGTGGCCTCGACCATCGCGGCAAGCTCGGCCTCGGCTTCGGCCAGGATGATGCCGCCGCCGGCGAGGATGGCGGGGCGCTCGGCGGCGACGATCATGTCGGCGGCGCGGTTGACCTCGTCGTCGGTGGCATGGGCAAGTTCGGGCGCCGGGGCCGGTTCGCGAGGGGTGAAGTCGATGTTCTGCAATTGCACGTCGAGGGGCAGGTCGATCAGCACCGGGCCCATCGGGACCTCGGTGGCGATGCGCCAGGCGTCGTAGACGGCGTCGACGATCTCCTCGGCGGAGTGGGGCTGGAAGACAGCCTTGGTGACGGAGCGGACGACCTCGGGGGTGGGGGCCTCCTGGAAGGCGCCGTGGTTGAGCAGGGCGACGTTGACCTGGCCGGTGAAGGCGACCAGCGGAATGCGGTCGAAGAGCGCGCCGTAGAGGCCGGTGGCGAGATTAGTTGAGGCGGGGCCGGAGGTGACCATGCAGACGCCGGGCTGGCCGGTGACCCGCGCCCAGCCGTCGGCGGCGAAGACGGCGGTCTGCTCGTGGCGGACGACGTAGGAGTCGATGTTGCCGCGCCGGTGGATGGCGTCGAAGACGGGCAGGATGGCGGCGCCGGGGATGCCCCAGATGCGGTCGACGCCCATCTGCTCGAGGATGACGACGGCGGCTTCGGCCGCGGTCATGGTGGTGCTGGTCGTTGAGTCAGCGCTGG
>CAYYTN010000003.1:14385-14705 GCA_964474495.1 uncultured Chloroflexota bacterium | reverse complement strand
TGCGCCATGGCGGCCCTCTCCCTCTTCAGGTGGGCGGCCCCCCGACAAGCGCCGGATGCTCTCCGGCCGCCCTGCAGTCAATATTCCGGAAAATCTGGCCCCAAATATAGCGGCAGTGCCAAATGAGTGACCGATATCGGGCTGAATCCCCGGCGGATAGTCAGGTCTAGGGGAAGAGCGACATCCCGAACATGGCGCCGATTACCGCCCCGGCGGCCAGGCCGACCAGCAGCATCACGACGATCCAGCGGGTGGCCAGGAGCGGCTCGGCGTCGTCGCGATCGCGCCGGGCGGCGGCGACCGCGCCGGGCGCGGGCCCG
>CAYYTN010000003.1:0-14300 GCA_964474495.1 uncultured Chloroflexota bacterium | reverse complement strand
TCAGGCGGGTCACGAAGCTCGCGGCCGGTGCGGCGATTGGCGGAGCCGGTGTCGGTTCGGGAGCGGCCCGATTGGCGGGTTCAGCCGCGGGCGCCGGGCTTGTGTCGGCGAGCATGTCGGCCTGCTGGAACTCGGCGGCGGGCTCGGGGGTGGACTCTGCTTCGGAATCCTTGAGGCTGGCGGTCTCCACATGCTGCAGGAAGCCGGGCCGGTTCACGTTGGGTCGCTTCAGTTGATCGTCTTCGGCCTGGGCCATTGCGCGTCCGGGTTGAATTGGTGACCGCGCCTATTCTCGGCTGTCGCCCAGTAGTTCGACAACTACATCCATTACTTTCGCCGCGATAGCCGCCTTGGGCGCGGGGCCGGCCTCGGTTATTTCGCCCGTCCGCCGCAGGATCTTGACCCGGTTCATGGCCGAGCCGAAACCGAGCCCGGAGGCGGCGACGTCGTTGGCGACGATGGCGTCGAGTGCTTTGGATTCGAGTTTGGCGCGGGCGTTCTCCAGCAGGTTTTCGGTCTCGGCGGCGAAACCGACCTTCACGAATCCGCCGGCGAGCCCGGCGAGAATGTCGTCGGTTTGCTGGAGCTCGAGGGAAAGCGGCCCGCCGGATTTCTTGATCTTTTGCGTGGCGGCGGCGACCGGGGTGTAGTCGCCGACGGCGGCGGCCATCACCAGGGCGTCGCAGCCGGCCGTGGCCCGTTCTACCGCCGCCTTCATCTCCGCCGCGCTGGTGGCCTCGATCACTTTCATGCCGGTTGGGGGATCGGCGGCGATGGCGCCGACGATCAGGGTGACCTCGGCGCCGCGATCCCGCGCCGCCCGGGCGAGGGCGATGCCCTGGCGGCCGGAGGACGGGTTACCGATGAAACGCACCGGGTCTATCGCCTCACGGGTGCCGCCGGCGGTGATGACGATCTTCTTGCCTTCCAGGTCGCCGCCCTGCCCGAGAGTGGCGCCGATCCGGTCGATGATGGCCTCGACATCCGCCAGCCGGCCGACGCCGGAATGCCCGGAGGCCAGCCGCCCGGTGCCCGGGGCGATGATCCCGACTCCGCGATCGGCCAGGGTGCGCAGGTTGGCCTGGGTGGCCTCGGCCAGGTACATGCTGGATTCCATGGCCGGCGCGACGAGGCGGGGGGCGGCGGCGGTGAGCCAGGTGGTCGAAACGATGTCGTCGGCCAGGCCCATGGCCAGGCGCGCGATGGTGTTGGCGGTGGCGGGGGCGACGATCATCAGGTCGGCGGCGTGGCCGAGTTCGACGTGGGCGATGCGGCCCTCGCGATCGACTTCGCCGACATCGGTGTGGACCGCCTGGCGGGTGAGCGCCTGGAAGTTGAGCGGGCTGACGAAGCCGCGGGCGGCGGCGGTCATGACGGTGTGCACGTTGGCCCCGCGATGCGCCAGGGCGCTGGCCAGTTGCACGGCCTTGTAGGCGGCGATGCTGCCGGTGACGCCGAGGACGATGTTCTTGCCCGACAATCCGCTCATCCGGCGACCGCCCTTCGCTCGTGGGCAATCGCCAGCCCGAGCAGGGTGAGATCGGGAGCGACCTCGTCGATCAGGCTGATGTCTTCGATCACCTGGTCGGCGAGCCCGCCGGTGGCGATGACCCGCGGGCGCTGACGTAACTCAGTGAAGAGACTCTCCAACAGGCCGCGGACCTGGTGCACGCAGCCCCAGTAGATGCCGGTCTGCATTCATTCGACGGTGTTCTTGCCGACGATCCGCTCGGGCCGGGCAAACCGCACCCGCGGCAACTGCGAGGTGCCCTGGAAGAGAGCTTCGGTGACCATCGCCACGCCGGGGGCGATTATGCCGCCGGTGTAGTTGCCGTCTTCGTCGACAACGTCAAAGGTGGTGGCCGAGCCGAGGTCGACGACGATGGCCGGTCCGCCGAAGAGTTCGGCGACGGCGGCGCAGTTGAGGACGCGATCGACGCCGACTTCGCCGGGGAAGTCGACGTGCACGGCTACGCCGGGAATCGACGTCGCGGTGAGCGGGAGCGGGGTGACGCCGGCGGTGGCCGCGACCGCCTCGCTGATGGTCGCGGTGAGCGGCGGGACGACCGAGCCGATGACGGCGGCGGTGAGGTCGCCCTTCTGGATTCCGACGTGATGGAGGGTGACTCCCAGGAGAAGGGCGTACTCGTCGGCGGTGCGGCCGCGCTCGGTGGCGAAACGCCAGGAATGCTCGATCGCACGGCCGCGAAGCACGCCGACGGTGATGTTGGAATTGCCCACATCGACGGCCAGCAACCGGCCTTCGCGGTCGCCGCCGTTGGGGGTGTCCGGGGAGCCTGCGCTCAAGTCGTTGCCGTCCGATTCGCTCCGAATTGCCTGTTGCTCTCGATCCAGCCTAATCTTGGCGACTTTGAAAGCGCCAGAATTCCATCTTGGCGGGCTCGCCCCGCTGGAACTAGAAACACTTACCCTGCCGGAACTGCGGGCGGTGCTGCCCGAGGTGCAAATGGCGGTGGTGACGCTGGGCTCGATCGAGCAGCACGGGCCGAACACGGCGCTGGAGACCGACCTGGCGATGGCCCACGAGATGGCGCGGATGGCGTCGGCGCGGCTGTACCCGAAGCTGCTGGTGGTGCCGCCGATCCCCTGGGGGATGTCGGACTACCACATGGACTTTCCGGGCACGCTGAGCCTTCGCCCGGAGACGGTGCTCGATGTGCTGCGGGACATCTTCGGCTCGCTGCGGCAGCACGGAATCGAGAACTGGCTGATCACCAACTTCCACTCCGGCAACGAGGGGATCGTCAACGTCGCGGTCCAGGCGCTGGGAGCCGAGCTCAAGCCGAACTTCCTGGGCTCGGTCGCGCTGGCGCGACTGGAACCGGACAACATCGAGGCGCAGGTACGCCGGTCGCGGGTGGTGGGGCACGGCTGCGAGGTGGAGACCGCGGAGTTGATGTACGTGCGGCCGGACCTGGTGCGGATGGAGGACGTGGCCCCCGGCGGCCTGCGCACCGAGCACATCGACCGGCGGCGCAAGTTCTTCGGCAGCGGAGTGCGGGTGACCTGGTCGTTCGGCGATGGGACGAGTAACGGCGCACTGGGCGACTCGCGCCACGCCAGCTACGAGGGCGGCAAGAACCTGGTGGAGGGGATGATGGATGAATTCATGGGCATCCTGGACGAGATCATGAGTAATTGGCTGGACCGGAGCGAAGGGGCGGATTCCTGATGGCAATTGAGAGTGGCGGGAGCGGCCCGGTATTGCTGCTTTCCGAGCTGACGACGCTGGAGGTGGAGCACCTGCAGGACCAAATCGAACTGGTGCTGCTGCCCTTCGGGGCCACCGAGCAGCACGGCCCGCACCTGGCGATGGGGACGGACTCGTTCATCGCCGATGCCTTCTGCCGCGAGGTGTCGCGGCGGCACTATCCGCGGGTGCTGGTGGCGCCGCCGTTGCGCTGGGGGCTGTCGGGCTTGCACATGGACTTCCCGGGCACGATCACGCTATCGGCGGACACGGTGATGCGCATTTTCGAGGACGTGATCGACTCGCTGGTGTCGCACGGGTTCAGTAGCTTCCTGATTTTCAACACCCACGGCGGCAATCGCGATGTGGCGAAGCTGGCGGCCACCCAGATCGGCGCCCGCGAGGGCGTGGAGTTCATGGGCGCGGTGGACATGGGCAGCCTGATCGAACCGGACATCCGCGCGCGGCAACAGGCGGCGGGCACCGGCCGGGGCGGGCACGCCTGCGAAGACGAGACCGCGACGGCGATGTACCTGTGCCCGGAGATCGTGCGCGATGACAAGATCGTCAAAGGCGAGATTGACGAAGGCGCGTACGAGTTCCGCGTGGCGATGGAGTCGCACGGCATCCGCGTCCCGACCAACATGCACGATCTGACCGAAACCGGCGCCCTGGGCGACCCGACCCTGGCCACCGCGGAACTGGGCGAAGAGCGGGTGGAGTCGGCCTACGCGCGGCTGGGCGACCTGATCGACACGATCACCGCCTAGCTCCCGGCGCCCGGGCTACGAGGCCGGGTGCTCCTCGACCGAGTGCCAATCGCAGGCGTCGCACCACTTGATGACGATGGTGCCGTCGACCGAACGAAACTTCTGCAGCTTGCCGGCCGGCGCGGCGGCGCAATCCGTGTGCGTGCGCCCGGTCTGCTCAACCCAGCCCTCGACATCCTGATCGATCAACCGGGCCAGCCGGTCGGGCAGCAGTTCCCCGGCGCGCGAATGGTCATCCAAGGTCGATTCTCTCCCCACGAGTGGCACGTCGCCCGATATCGATCCGGGAGGATCATAACTGCTGGATGGAGCCGGAACTGTGTCAGCGCTTACCCGGAAGATCGGCGGCCGCGACCAATCAGCATCTTTAGTCGTCGTGGTCGTTCCTGCCGTCCTCCGCTTCGGCGCCCTCGCCGCCGCCCAGCGTGGCCCGCAGACCGCGGGTCAATTCCTGCTGCTCGGCCGGCTCCAGACCCGCCGACGGGTGGAGCAGCACGTAGGCATTGGGCGGCATGTCGCCGTCGACGATCGATTCGGCGGCCTTGCCGGCCTCCTCCTGGACCCGATCCCATTCGGAGAAGTTAAGCTTTTCGCGCCCTTCTCCAACGGCGCCCTGGAGCTGCCAGGAGAGCGGGGCAACGTTGCTGTACCAGGGCCACACCGTCTCGTTGCTGTGACAATCGAAGCAGGCTCGCACCGCCAGCTCGCGGGTCCGCGGGCTGTCCCATTGCGGTTCGACGGTGACCGGCGGATTCGTGTGGTCGCGCCCGTAGGGCACGACCTGGATCGCGGCCACCAGCAGAACCAACACCGCCACCAACAGCATCACCCTGGCTCGGGACATGGCGACCTTTCTTCATCGACTGGCTCTCAGCCTAGCGCTCGCTCGCGCGACCCATCAATCGGTTGCCCACCGCGCGGCCCGTGCTACGCTGGCGCGACCCGCCGGGGTGGCGGAATTGGCAGACGCATTGGACTTAAAATCCAAAGGGCTACGCCCGTGAGGGTTCGAGTCCCTCCCCCGGCACCAGCGACCCATGCGGCGATGCGTTCGCGCGGGGGTCGCGCCCGGATTTCCACGTCGCGCGGCCCGCCGGCCGGCGTCATCCAGGACAGGGAGCAACCGTGGACACGACCTTCGCCTTCATCCGTATTCGGGGCAGTGGCTGGGACTGGCAGACCATCCACGGGGAGGCGCAGGCGGCGCTGGACCCGGCGCGGGTCTGGGGCGTCTTCGAGGGCCTGTTCGGGGTGCGCTCGAACGAGCTGGTGGTGGTGACTCACGGCAACGACGCGGCGGTGGATGCGTCGATCGAGACGCTGGCGGGGTTGCCGGCGGTGACGGCGATTGAGTCGTCGACGTTTGTGCCGACGGTGCGCCCGAAGACGACGGCGCCGATGACCCGGGCAGGTCTGTACGTGTTTCGCTTCTTCGAGGTGGGCCACGGCGATGTCGAGGAGGCGGTGGCGCTGTCGGACACGGCCTGGAAGACGTTTGAGAACAACGACCTTTTCGAGACCGAGCCGATGGGGCTCTTCTCCGCCCGGCACCCGACCGGCGACATGACCGCGATGCTGCTGGTGACCTGGTACGACGGGCTGAACTCGTGGCAGGAATCGCGGGCTTCGGACCCGCAGGCGGTGGCCAATTTCAAGAAACGCCGCGCGCTTACCGACGGCGCGATGCCCTATGCGATGCGGCTGGTCGCGATCTAGACAGGCGGCCCGGCAACCGCCCTACGGCCGCTCGCCGGTCTCGGCGTAGGCGAGCATTTCTTCGCGGGATAGCCCGTCAAGGCCGACGTCGGTGAGGGTGCGCCGGATGGCGCCGGCCGGTTCACGCAGCACGGTGAGGCCCAGGCGGACGGTGGCGTCGATGATCGGCGTATCGACGCCGAGTTGCCCGGCGACGGCCGACCAGATGCCGAGTCCGTAGGGGACGTCTTCGGAAAGCCAGCGGGTGTCGAGCGCCCCGGGAGCCCGCAGGGCGGTGAGCATGCGGCTGCCGTTGATGACGCTCCAGAGGTCGCCCGCGGGGCCGAATCCGGCGGCGGCGAATCCGGCGGCCACGCCGGCCAGGTCGAACCCGAGGGCGGCGCCGATGGCCAGGCGCTCGGCATCGAGGGCCTCGATGACCTGGACGACGCCGGGGGTTACGCCCTCTTCGTAGAAGTAGAAGCCACCGCGGGAGCGCTCGATGCGGCCGGCGTTCATGAGCACGCCGACCGGATGCACGACCGGGTTCATGGCCCCGAGTCCGCATTCGAGGACGTTTGCGACCGACTTCAACCCCGGGAACAGCGGGTCCAGCAGACCGAGTACGCCCTCGGTTTCGTTGGCCGGGAAGACCCCGAGGCCCATGTGCGGCACGACGCCCCAGATGGTGGCGCCGTCGGGCTGGGTGCGGCGGCAGACGTAGGGCGCGGTGTCGGTTTCGGCGATGGGAATGGTGGGGGCGCCGGCTTCGCGCAGGATCCGTGCCATCTCCAGCGAGCCGAAGGTGCCGGGCATTAGGGTCAGCACGTGGCCGTCGCGGACGTGCGGGGCCAGCGCCCGCGCCCACGGGGCGTGCCCGTAGGCGGGGATGCTCATGACGAGGAGATCGTTGGCGGCGAGAGCCGCGCCCAGGTCGGTGGTGATGGTGTCGATTCGCGCCGGACCGGTGCCGGCCGCGCCGAAGAGCTGGATCGTCCCGGCGGCCTGGATCGGCTCCAGCACCCCGGCGAACTCGGGCAGTTCGGCCAGGGTGACCGCGAATCCGCGATGGCTGAGTTCGGCGGCGATGGCGAATCCGGTGTTGCCCGCTCCCAGTACGGCCACGTCTTGTCCGGTCATTGCGCCTGCCCTCTTCGCGTGGTTGTCACTCGCCTGCGAGGGTACATGCCGCCCCCCGACCCGGGGCAAGCCGCGCCCGGTTCAGGCGCCCGTGACCCGGGCGGAGATCCCGGCCAGCAGCCGCAGCCGGGCGGGCCGGTTCTCAGTCGATTCGACGTGCTGGGCGATCTCGAGGGCGGCGCCGATCCGATGCCCGATCGCGCCGGCGCCGGTCTATGCTCTAGCAGTGCGTGCTTCCGAAGGCTGGTCAATCGTGGACGGACTAATAATCGTTGCGCTGGTGTTCGGAGTATTCGGCTTCCTGATGGCCTGGCGGGCGCGGTTGGATCTACAGCAAGTCCAGCGGCGCCTGGCCACCCTGGAACGAGCCGCCGGCCCGGGTCAGGGTCGGCCCGACGACTGAGCCCGGCTGGATATGGCCCTCGCCGCGCCTAGACGCGGGAAATGAGGCGGCGGCGCTGGAAACGGGCGAGGGCGATCCGGAGGAGGGCAAGGTCGAGCACGGCGAGGACCGCAGCGGCGATGGCGACAATGGTGAGGGGATCGCCGCTGAAGATCGCTTTGATCACGTCGGCGGACCCGCTCCGAAGCAGCGTCATGGCCACGACGCTGAGGATCATCGGGACTGTCATCAGCGGGAAGGTCAAAGTCATAGCGGCTTCCTGCACGGTGGCGGCACGCATCGAAGTGATGGAACCGAGCGACACGACCAGCACGGTCATGAGGAGGCTGAGCACCAGCCCGGCGACGACGGTCAGGGCCGGGTAAAAGCGGAAGGAGCCTTCCCAGCCGGCGATGTTGGCGGTGACGAGGCCGAGCACGGGGATCATCAGGGAGGTCAACCAGGACACGCTGACGCCGGCGGCGATCTTGCCGAGCAGGATGCCGCGGTCGGAGATCGGCGTCGCCAGCAGCGATTCAAGGGTTTGCCGTTCGCGCTCGCCGGCGAAGGAGTCGGCGGAGAACAGGGCCGAGGGGATAACGGTAAGAAAGACCCATAGGCCCACCGGCCAGGCGGAGGTAATCCAGACTTCACCGAATTGCAGCGGCAGGATGATGCCGATGACGGGGATGAATACGAGCTGCCGCCAGGTCACGTTGCCCGATCTCGACATGTACGCGCTCAAGCCGGCGCTCTCGGGACGCGACAGCCACTCCTTCCATTCCTTCCAGGCCACGATTCGGGCCTCGTCGATCATTCGTCCTCCTCCAGCACCAACCCGAGGAAGGCGTCCTCCAGGCTGGCGGTGTCCCTGGCGACCTGCTCGACGTTGCCGCCGGCGCTGACGATGAGTCCGACCAGCGGCGCCGCCTCGGCGTCTTCGTTGAGGTCTATCGTCAGCCGGCCGGCCGCTGCCGTGACCGCCGCCACCTCGGGCCGCGCGCGCAGCCGGGCCAGGATTTCCTCGGTGAATCCGCTACCGGCGATCTCAAGCCGGGGTGCCCCCTGGCGATCCCGCAATTCCCGGGGACTGCCGACGGCCAGCATTCGTCCCGAGCGGATCACCCCCACTTGCGAGCAGAGCTTCTCCGCTTCGACGAGGTTGTGGGTGGTCAGGAAGATCGTCACCCCGTCGCTCGCGCCCAGCACCGCCAGGTCTTCGCGCAAGGCGGCGGCGGCGATCGGATCGAGCCCCGCGGTCGGCTCGTCGAGGAAGACCAGCGGCGGCCGCCCGAACAGAGCCCGCGCCACGGCGAGCTTCTGCTTCATCCCGCGGCTCAGGGTCCGCGCAAGCTGGCCACGTTCGTCCCACAGGTTGAAATGCCGCAGCAACTCCTCGGTGCGCCGGCGCCGATGTCCTTCATCCATCCCCCAGATCCGACCGTGATACTCGAGGTTATCGGTCAGGGTCAGGCGGTCGTAGATGCCGTGCTGCTCCAGCAGCGAGCCGCATCCGCCGCGGACCCGGTCAGGCTCGGTGGCCACGTCGAACCCGAGCACCCGGGCGGCACCCGCGGTCGGCTCCAACAGCCCGAGCAGCAGCCGGATGGTGGTGGTCTTGCCGGCGCCGTTGGGGCCCAGGAAGCCGAAGATCGTCCCGGCCGCCACCTCCAGGGAGAGATCGTCCACGGCTCGATTACGGCCGAAGTCGCGGGTTAATCCGGTGGTGCTGATCGCGATATCGGACATGCCCGGCGTGTCTCCCAGCATCACCTCCGTCCGTTCGACAGCCGGCGACGTGTCACAAATCGCCGGTATCGTAGCAATCTCAGCCGCCAGGAGAGGCGACCGGAGCGGTCGGCCGGTGATTGTGACCGGACGGTAACGCCGCGTTGACGCGCTGTTGACACCGCCGTGGTCTCATCGAGCGGGAGCCTACTGAAATCAGTAGGAAGCCCTACTGTATCCAGTAGGGCGGAAGGGGTCGAGGTGCCGAGAACGGCGTGGCCTGAGGATCAACCCGGCGTGGTGGTTCTGACCATCACAGCGATTACCGGCGTTCTGATGGTGAGCCTGCTGCCGGTCGGGGCGATCGTGCTGGCGATGGTCATCATGGCGGCGGGGTTGATCGTGCCGCCGGTGGTCGGAGTCCGGGCGATCGTGCGCTGGCGACAGTCCGCGGCCCGGGCGGCCAGGATCGACGAGGTGCAGTTGGCGAGCGTCGTCCTGGAGCCGACGGTGCGAGTCGAGATCGGCGAGGTGGCGGGAATGTGTCCGCTCCAGCACGTGTGGGAGCCGGGCCAGACCTTCTACGTGAACGGCGAAGTCACCGGGCTGGAAACCCCCTGTGAGAAGGCGGTTCGCATGGTCCGAGCCCAGCGCTCCGAGATGGTGACTTCCGGGGAGATAGCAAGGACAGCCGCCTGCGTTGGGCAGAAACACCGGATAGAGTTCCAGATCGAACGGGTCGAAGCCTAGGCGAAGACCGCTGGTGGCCAGCGTCAAGTGACCGGGGCTCGAATCCCCACGAGAGTCTAGTTACCGATGTCGTAGCGCAGCAGGCGCGTGTTGATGATGGTGATCACCGCGATCACCAGGAACAATGCGAACGAGACCGCCGACGCATAACCCATCTTGAGATAGGCGAAGGCGTTCTCGTAGATCAGCACAACCACCGTGACGGTGCTGTCCAGCGGACCGCCGACGCCGTAGTTGCCGCCGTTCATGCCGCTGCCCGGGTTGGTCATGATCCAGACCTGCACGAACATCTGCAGGGCACCGATGACGTAGACGATCACGACGAAGAAAGTGGTGGGCGCCAGCAACGGCAGGGTGATCCGCATGAATTGCGAAACCCTCCCGGCACCGTCAATCTCCGAGGCTTCGTAGAGATGCGGCGGGATGCCCTGCAGGCCGGCGAGATAGATGACCATGTTCAGGCCCATGTTCTTCCAGACGCTCATCATGATGATGGAGGGCATCGACGTGTCGGCCGAACGCAGCCACTTGGAGCGAGGCAGGCCCAGGGCTTCAAGAGTGTCGTTGAAGAGCCCGAACTGGGGTTCGTAGAGCCAGAGCCAGATCAGCGAGACCGACACGAAGGAACTCACGACCGGCATGTAGAAGAGGGCGCGGAAGGTGTAGATGCCCCGGATGCTGCGGTTGATGAGGGCGGCCAGCAGCAACGAGGTGACGACGCCCGAGGGCACCGTGCCGGCGGCGAAGTAGAGGGTGTTTCGGATCGACTCCCGGAAGCGGTCGTCGTCGAAGACGTTGACGTAGTTCTTCATGCCGGCGAAGCGCGGGGCGCGCATCAGGTCGTAGTCGGTCAGGCTGTAGTAGAAGGCGGCGAAGATGGGGATGATGACGAAGACGAGCAGAAACAGCAGCGAAGGCGTGACGAAGAAGTAGCCGGCCAGCCCGCCGCGGCGGCCCAGGCGCAGGCGGAGGCGTCGTTTCGGTGCGGTGCTGCTGGCCATGGCGCTCTCCCCGGATCCCCTGACCCGTAGTCCCGGCGACCGGTGTTCCAGGTCCGGTCGCCGGGCCTGACTCTAACACCCGCCGGGGCCGGTTCCCGGCTCTTGTACCGCTGGATCGCGCGAGGGCCGGCCCGGTCGGGTGCGCGGGTCCGGCCGGTTTGCAGCGCCCCGGCAGGACGCTTGATACTCGAGCCGCCGGAGCACGACTACCCAGGGAGGAAGCAAATGGAGGCGCTCAAGACCGTTTCGCTGGCGGGGCTCTGCAACCACGGGCCGCGCAATGTCTGGATGGGCGATCGCTGGCTCTGGGCGGTGGACGCTGACGCCCCCAGCGCCGCCATGATCGATGGCCACTGGGACTGGACCGCCGACGAAGTGCCGCCCGACCGGGTCGAGCTCGCCACCGCGCGCGCCCGTCTCGGGGAACTGGCCGTTGGCGCCCAGAAGTTCTGGGGGATACCGTTCGATGTCTCCGGCGACCCGGCCGACCCCGACGCCACCTGGATCGTGCTCGGCGCCGGCGATTGGGCCGGGTTGCCGGACGCCGTCACGGTGCCGGTACAGGCCCGCGCCCGGCAGCTGCTGGTCTGCCACTTTCTCGGGGGCGTCGCCGTTTCGCAAATGCGCTCCGACCGGCCCGACGACACCGGTGACACGGTCGCCGAGTACACGCTGAGCTACGCGGACGGCTCGCGGCACACCCACCCGATTCGCAGCCGCTACGAAATCAACCCCGGCCGCAAGTTCTGGGGCCAGCTGCCGTTCGCGGCGGTCGAGCAATCGGAGCCCACCCCGGTCGCCCGGATCGGCGCGGACTTCGCCGGCCTCACCGGCATGACCCCCGTGGAGCAGGGAGCCCCGACCTACCTGCTCACGTCGCTGGCCAACCCGGAGCCGGATCGTGAGATCGCCTCGGTGGAACTGCGCGCCCTGGGCCCCGCCACGGTGACCGTCGCGGCGATCACGCTGGGCAATCTCGAGCACAATCCCCTGCAGCGCTCCCCGGTCACGCTGGTCGAGGCGGACGCCCCCTCGCCGCTGCGGGCGGGCATCGATCTCGGCCATATCGTCGATACCCGGCCCTTCGCCGACGGCCTGCCGGCCGATTGGCTGGAGTCTGCCGAGATCGGCACCGGGTCCGGCGATCCCGGCGACCTCCCGGCCACGCTCATCGAAGCCTACGCCTCTCCGGATGCCGCGCTCTCGATCGAACGGGACGGACATAATTCGACGGTTCGCTGGGGCGATCTGCTGCGGGACGGCGGCGGCGCCACCGACGACGGCCGGATCAACCTGCGCCTGGTCGAGGACCGCCGCACCTGGGTCCACGTCCGCGTGGTCGACCGGTCCACCGGGCGGGAGACCCCGGCCCGGGTCAGCCTGCACGGGCCGCGCGGAGAATACCTGCCGCCCTACGGCCACCAGCGCGACATCAACGAGAACTGGTGCGAGGACATCGGCGGCGACCTCAAGCTCGGCAAGACCAACTATGCCTACGTCGACGGCCGGTTCCAGGTCGAGCTACCCGTCGGCGAGGTCTTCGTTGAGCTCACCAAGGGTTTCGAATACACGCCCACCCGGCAGCGCGTCGCAATTGCTCCGGGACAGCGCGAACTCACCCTCGAACTCGACCGCTGGACCGACTCGAAGCAGGACGGCTACTACACCGGCGACACCCACGTTCATTTCCTGGCCCCGTCGACCTCGGTGCTCGAAGCGGAGGCGGAGGATCTGAATGTCGTCAATCTCCTCGCCGCGCCCTGGGGACGGCTGTTCACCAACGTCGAGAATTTCACCGGCGGGCTGGATCCGGCTTCGAAGGACGACACCCTGCTGTGGGTGAGCCAGGAGAATCGCCACCACATGTTCGGGCACATGAGCCTGCTGGGCATGAAGCAGCTTGTGGCGCCCTTCGCCGGCGGCGGCCCGGTCGAGGACCGGTTGGGCGGCGCGGAGGAGGTCCTGATGGCGGACTGGGCCGATGCCGCCCACGAACAGGGCGCGCTGGTGGTCGCCCCGCACTTCCCGTATCCCCATCTCGAATTGGCGGCCGACATCGCCCTGGGCAAGATTGACGCCGCCGAGTTGAAGTACTTCCCGCCCCGGTTGGACAACCACGGGCTCGGTTCCTGGTATCGCTACCTGAGCTGCGGCTACCGCCTCCCGGCGGTCGGCGGGACCGACAAGATGAGCAACTCGATCCCGGTCGGCGGGGTGCGCACCTATGCCTACCTGGGCGATGAACTTGAGTTCACCCACGAGAATTGGTGCGACGCGATCCGCACCGGCAACACCTACGCCAGCACCGGACCGCTGCTGCAATTCAGCGTGGAGGGGCGTCCTCCAGGGTCCGAGATCAGCCTCCCCGATGACGGCGGCACCCTCGAATTGCGCGCGTCGGCCCGCAGCGCACTGCCATTCGCGCGACTGGAGATAGTTGCCAACGGCCGGGTAATCGCCGACTGTGCGGCCGATGCCGGCGGCCGGACGGCCGAGCTCGCGTTCAACTACCCGGCCGACGACAGTTGCTGGCTGGCGGCGCGCTGCTGGGGCGATACCGACCTCTGGCATTTCTGGGCCAACCGGGTGGCGGCGCACACCTCGGCGGTGTTCGTAGAGGTCGGCGATCGGGAATTGTTCTCCCCCGCGCAGGCCACGTTCATGCTGACCCTCATCGACGGCGGCATGACCTACATCCGCGAGCTGGCCGGCTATCGCGACGAGGCCAAACGGCAGGACCACCTGGCGTATTTCGAGGACGCCCGCCAGACCATCCATCGCCGGATGCATCAACACGGGATTCCGCACTAGGCCGGTTTCCGGCTCTTGTACCGCCGGTCGCACGAGCGCAGATTTGGAGTTGGCGAGGGCGGCGCGGCGCGGATTGGCGGCGCGGCGCGGATTGGCGGAGCGGCCGGGTCCCGGCTTTTTCCCGGCCGGTCGCACGAGCACCGGGCAGGTTTCCGGCCTTTGTGCCGCTTGTTGCCCGGGCGGCGGCGCGGCGGCCGGTTGCCGGCTTTCGTCCCGCCGGTCGCACGAGCGCAGATTTGGAGTTGGCGAGGGCGGCGCAGCGAAGGATGGCGAGCCAGCCGCGGCGGTAGACTCCGAACCACTTATGAAAACCGTGGCGCTGATCGGGACGCTGGACACCAAGGCGGAGGACTTCGCCTTCGTCCGCGACGAACTGGCGAAGCATGGCATGGCGACGTTGGTGATCGACGCAGGGGTGCGGGGTGAGCCGCCCTGGATGCCGGATATCGCGGCGGCCGCCGTGGCGGCGGCGGGCGGGGTGGAGCTGGAGTCGCTGCGCGCCGGGGGCGACCGGGCGACGGCGGTGCAGGCGATGGCCGATGGCGCGGCGGCGCTGGCGCGGGACCTGTTCGCGCAGGGCCGGATCGACGCGGTGCTGGGGCTGGGCGGATCGGGCGGGACGGCGATCGCGACCGCCGCGATGCGGGCGCTGCCGTTGGGCCCGCCGAAGGTGATGGTGAGCACGGTGATCGCCGGAAATGCCGGGGCCCACCTGGGGTCGCGGGACATCGTGCTGATCCCGGCCATCACTGACGTGGCCGGGGTCAACCGGGTCAGCGCCCGGGTGTACGCCGGGGCGGCGGCGGCGCTGG
>CAYYTN010000002.1:0-42860 GCA_964474495.1 uncultured Chloroflexota bacterium | reverse complement strand
GTCACCAGCATGTAGTCGGCGCCGATCTTGAGCACTTCGTCCTCCGGGCCCAGCAGCCCCACCGACTGCTCCGCGAAGAGCGACCCGACGATCGTCAGCACGAGACTCAATACAAGACCCAGCACAATCGTCTGTTTGGCCGACCGGCCGATCAGCGCCTGATCTCGGGCGCCCACCGCGTGCGCCACCAGCACGTTGCCCCCCATCGCAACCGCCATGATGGAAGACTGAATCACCCAGATCAGGATCACCGACGTACCCACGCCGGCCAGCGCCGCCGTCCCAAGCACCGAGACCATCAACGTATCGACGGCCCCCACCATCGTCTGCAGAAGGTTCTCCACGAACACCGGCCACGCCAGCCCGAGGACCCTGCGTGAACCGGATCCGCCGTCAGTCACGACCGCAGCTGTCGACCCGGTCTTCTTTGACCCTTCGACCGCCTGCTCGCTGTTTCGCTCTGGGGTGGCCACCCGGTTTCGCTCTCAAATCTCGTCCGCCCGGCGGGAAGACAATTCAGAATGGTACGACGATCTCGCGCGCGCCGCTCACCGGCGGGGCGCCCCCGGGCTATTCCGGTCCGAAAACGTCCTTCCGGAACACTGCCCGCTGGACTTCCAGGTACTCGTCGCGGCTCAGCGGGGCTCGAAACTCATTGACTATCCGTTCCCCCTGCTTGCCACCGTTTCCGAGCAGGTCGATGGTGGTCATTGCCATGGCGATACCGGGATCAACGTAGGCGGCGCCCTGATCGGTGACCGTCCAATCGACCGAGTGCCCCGCACCGGTGATTCCATTCATGTAAGGGTGGATCGTCGGCATCAGGTGACTTAGATCGCCCATATCCGTCGAGCCGGCCCGATGTCCGTCCCTTTTCACGCTCTCGGGGCCGAACATGCCGGCCACGTTCGCCATGAAAAGATCGCCCAGCTCGGCATGATTCTGGAGGGGCATGTAACCCGGCAGGGTCTCGATCTCGACCGTCGCGCCCACCGCCATCGCGCCGGCCTTCAGCGCCCGGTCGACCTTTCTCTCCGCGTCGAAGATGGCCTCCAGGGTCTTTCCGCGTACGTACGTTTCCATCGTGACTTCCGCCGGGACCACATTCACGATGTCGCCGCCACGGGTGATGATCGGGTGGACCCGGATCGCGTCTTCATCACGAAAGGTCTCCCGCTGCGCGTGGATCGCCTGCATCCCGAGATTGGCGGCGTTCAGGGCGTTGACGCCGTCGTGCGGAGCGCCGCCGGCGTGCGATGCCTTGCCCAGATACCGGATCATCTTCACCACGCAGCCGTTGTTGGACTCGGCCACTCCGGCCCGGTGCTCCATCGGCGCCAGGTGGACCATCATGCCGATGTCGACATCGGCCAGCTCGTCCAGCGCCACCAGTTCCGGTTTCCCGCCCAGAAAGTGCAATCTCCCGTTGCGGACCAGCTCGTGTCGGTATTCGACCTCAACGTATTCCTCCGCCGGGACGGCGATGAAGACAATCCGCCCGCAGAGCCCGGCCAGCACCGCCGGGTCGCTCAGGCCGATCGCGGCCGCCAGCATCCCGGCTATCTGACCGTTGTGCCCGCAGGCGTGGGCGGCGCCGGTTTCCGGGTCGGCCAGCGGATGCCCGGCCACTACCAGCGCGTCCAATTCCCCCATCACCGCCACCGTCGGGCCGGGTCGTCCCGTGTCCAGGATCGCCTTCAGGCCGGTCAACGCAATTCGATCCCGGACCGCCAGGCCCAGGCTTTCCAGGAACTCCTTCGCCACTCCCGCGGTCCGGTACTCCTTGAACCCCAACTCCGGCATGTGCAGGATGCGATCGCCCACATCGATGACGGCCTGGCGGCGGCGTTCAATCGCGCCGCGGGCCAGGTCCTTGATCTCGTTCATCTGCGTCGCTCCCGCGGGATTCGAATCGCGGCTCGGAGGCCGGCAGAGCCGGCCCCGGCCAGTCTTGACGAGCGGCCGCCATCGCGCAAGTCGGCCACCCGGGCAGCGCCGGTCGCTCCGAACTCCCGCGCCTCTTCAGCGGTCCGCATCCCGCCCCGATGCGGCATACTAGGCGGCGAATGAATTGAAATCGCGGCCGGACACCTCGTACAGGCAGTGGGGAGCATGCTGATGACGCTCAAAATCGTTGCGGCGATCCTGTTGCTCGTGGCCACGCTGTCCGCCTGCGGTGAAGAAGAGTCAAGCAGCTCGAAACCCGATGGAGGGACCATGCAGTGGGACGCGCCCCCGGAGATGACGATCGACGCCGACACCGAGTACCTGGTGACGGTTGAAACCACCCACGGGACGATGAGCGGCCGGCTCTTCCCCGACGCCGCGCCGCACGCGGTAAACAACTTCGTCTTTCTGGCCAAGCAGGGGTACTTCGACGGACTCATCGTCCACCGCATCGTCAAAGGCTTCGTCCTGCAGAGCGGCGACCCCACCGGCACCGGCACCGGCGGCCCCGGCTACACCATCGAAGAGGACCCCATTCCCTCCGACCTGAACTACGTCAAGGGCACCTTCGCCATGGCCAACAAGGGCACCCCCGGCTCCGGCGGTAGCCAGTTCTTCATCACCCTGGACGACCTCACCGGCCGGCTCCCGAAGCAGTACGCGCTGTTTGGTGTGCTAGACGAGGGTCTGGACACCGTCGACAAGATCAACGATGTGGAGACCAACGTCGGCCCGAGCGGCGAGAAGTCATCCCCGGCGGAAGATGTCCGCATCATCAAGGTGACGATCGAGGAACGGAGCTAGGCAGCGGGGCTAGCGCCCCAGCCATTCGCTCCTCAGCGACAGCGCCTCACCGCGCAACGCGTTGTAGTTCTTCCCGTGGGCGATCTTGCCCATCACAACCGGCTCCGCCGCCCCGGTACTACCCGGCACATTATTCGGTATCCCAGCGAGCGCCGTCGCTCCCAGCATCGCCGCAGTGATGGCATCGCGCGAGCCTCCGGGCAGGCCAAACATTTCGTAGCGTAGGACCGGGCAATCCGGCAGCGCGAGCTTCAGTTGCGCCACCAGCTCCGGATCACTCGCCCCGGTTCCGCCCACGATCGTCCGCTCGATCGAGTATTCGCCGGGCACGAATCGTTTGACCGCGTCGGCGATCGAGCGGGCCGTGAAGGCGCGGAATGTCGCCGCCAGCTCCGCCGGCTCGATCCCCTCCGCCTCCGGCCACTTGCGCACCGCATCGATCAACCGAGCGCCAAAAGGTCCGACCCCGGTCGATTTTGGTGGCGGGATCTCCAGGTACGGATGGCGCATCAATCGGGCCAGCAAAGCCTCCCGCGGTTCAGCGATGACGTTCGGTCGATCCGCGCCGGCAGTCTCCGGCCCCACATCTGTTCCGGCAAGCGCGAGGATCTCGTTGAGCACCATCCCCGGGCCGGTAGTGAACCCAAACGGGGCCAGATCCGAACCGGCCGGCGGCAGGACTGCGATCCCGGCCAGCGCCCCGAGTGACACGACCAGCGTCCCGAGTCTCTCTTCCTCGAACATCTGATGATCGACCAGGGTGTCGACCGGCAATCCGCACCCCCCCGCGGTCATATCGGCCGCCGCGAAATCCGAGACTACGGTGATCCCCAGGTGCGCCACCTTCAGCTCCGCCGGCAGATTCGCCCCGGGATGCTCATCCACCGCGCCGATCGCCACCCCCTGCATCGCCACGAACTGGATCTGGCGATCGCCGATCCGCGCCCCCACCAGCAGGTCCTCCACCAGCTCGGCGTAGTGGCCGCCGATTTCGTTATCGAGCGACAGCAACTCCGCCCGCTCGACATGGCGCCGGGTCAGGTCGTGGAGCCGGCTGGTCAGATCGAGCGGGAAATCGATGGCGTGGGTCCACAGCGGCTGCACCCCCAGGACGCCCTTCCTCGCCACAATCTCCACCACCACCGCGTGGGCGCCCCGCGCGTATCCGGTGGGTGCGATACCAACCCCCGTTAGCGCCACGTGTGCCATGCCCGCCATGATACCGGGGGCCCGGGCTAGATCAGGATGTTCACGAACTGAAAGTGGCCGGGGATTAGCTCGTTGACATCGAAGTGCTGGCTGCCGTCGCGGTCACGCGGCCCGGTTAGTTGATCGTCGAGTCGGTGGACCAATAGCCGCTGCCCGCCGTCCTGCTCCGACTTCAGGCGCCGGAGCCGGGCGAGCATCGTTTCGTTCACGGTCGTCCGCTCTATGCCTGCTAACCTCGCCATGATTTGATTATCGGTCGGGCCGCGCCCCGACAACATCAATCTCCCGATCGAGGATCTCCCCTGCGACTCAGCTACACCAAGCTCAGCCTGTACCACTTCTGCCCGTGGGCCTACCAGCTTCGCTACGTCGAAAAAGTTCGGGTGCCGTTTCAGCCACGATTGCTGGCGGGCGCCGTGGTCCACAACGTGATTTCCGACTTCCTCGAACGCGTCCGGGACGGTCTTTCCCTCGGTATCAAGGACATGGAGACCATCTTTGACGGCCGCTGGCGAAGCGCCCGAATTCTCGACCGGGACGGAACCGGCGACCAGCGGCGCCGGGCGCAGGGGTTGGTCAACGGTTTTTGGGAGAAGAACAGCGCCGATTTCGGGCGGCCGCTGATGCTGGAAGAGCGCTTCCGGCTCCAGATCGGCGCCGATAGCATCGAGGGGATCGTGGACCGGATAGAAGATCTCGGGTCCGGCGACGTTGAAGTGATCGACTACAAATCCGGCTCCGCCCCCGCCGGCGACCCGGCCCGCGACAGCCTGCAGCTTTCCATCTACGCCCTGGCGTGCCGGGATCACTGGGGCCTGCATCCGCGCCGCGTCAGCCTCTACTACCTGACCGACAACACCAAATCAACGGCCGAACTGGACCCCGCGCGGATCGACACCACTCGCGCGGAAATCGTCGCGACCGGCGGCCGGATCGCCGCCGCCGACTTTCCGCCCGATCCCGGCGAGCGCTGCGAATACTGCGACTTTGCCGAGCGTTGCGAGTTCCGCCAGAAGTCGTCCCCGGCCCCCGGTTAGGCCGGGCGCTCCCGGGCCCGGTCCGCCCCCGCGGCCCGGGTCCAAACCAGCAGGACGCCGCCATCTCCGTGCTAACATCCTCCCCCTTCGGGCGGGACCGGCGGTCCCCTCGATTCCTCGGCCAGGTGCCCTCGCGGCACATCGGCGAAGCCGCCGCCGGAACCACGGCTCCCAACGAACCGCAAGAAGGGCTCGATACCCTTCGCCGCAGCCGACGGGCTTTCATCAATGACTCCTGAAGCCGACCTCAACGCACTCGTCGCAGCCGGCGATCGCGGCGCTCTGCGCGCCCGCCTCCTCGACATGCACCCGGCCGACGTCGCCGACTTCGTCGATGAACTGGAGGATGAGCAGCGGCTGCTGATCTTCTCCCTGCTTTCCAATCCGGTCGCCGCCGAAGTGCTCGACGAAGCCGGCGAGGAAACCACCGAAGCCCTGGTCGAGGGTACCGAGTGGGGCCGGCTTTCCCGCGTCGTCGAAGAACTGGAATCGGATGACGCCGCCGAACTGATCGCCGACCTCAGCGGCGAGCAGGCCGAGCAACTTCTGCGCTCGATGCCCGACGACGCCGTCCGCGAGGTGGAGAGCGCCCTCGCCTACGCTGAGGACTCCGCCGGGCGCCTGATGACCACAACCTACGCCGCCGCCCGGTCCGACCGCCCGGTCCGCGAGGCGCTGGACGGCGTCCGCGAGCAAATCCAGCGCGCCGACGACATCTACTACGTCTATGTCGTGGACGCCGCCGACACCCTGGTCGGCGTCGTCTCCCTGCGCGCTCTGGTCGGCGCGCCGCCGGATATCGATGTGGGGCTGCTCTGCGATCCGGACGTCGTCCGCATTAGCGTCCGCACCGACCAGGAGCTGGTAGCTCAGACCATGGCGAAATACGACCTCCTCGCGGTGCCGGTGGTCGATGACGACGGTCACCTGGTAGGCATGATCACGATTGACGATGCCGTGGACGTGCTCACCGAGGAGGCGCTGGAAGACCTGCTCCGCGTCTCCGGGAGTTTCGAGGACTCCACCAGCCGTCAACCACGCTTCTTCGGGCCGGTCTTCTATCGGCTTCCCTGGCTGCTCGTCACTGTGATCGGTGAACTGGCGGTGGCGTTGCTAATGAACGAGTTCATCGACGAGATCCAGCGGCTGATCGTCCTGGCCCTTTTCATCCCGATCGTCACCGCCACCGCCGGCAGCGTCGGCGTGCAGTCGCTGGCCGCCGCGCTGGGATCGCTCCAGGAAGGCCGCGCCCCCGCCCACCCGGCGCGCACTGTATTCCGGGAGGCTCACTACGGGTTGATGCTGGGCCTCGCCAGCGGGGTGATCGCCGGCTTCCTGGCCTTCGTCTGGCAGTGGGACCCCTGGCTCGGCCTGCATATCGGCCTCAGCATGACTCTGTCGTTGATGCTGGCGGCCGCCCTGGGGTCCGCGGTGCCGCTGGTGCTCGGCCGCCTCCGGGTCGACCCCACCATCGCTTCGGGACCCCTCATCACCACCGTCAACGACGCCCTCAGCCTCGTCATCTACCTGGGTCTCGCCGGCGTCCTGCTGATCTCTTGAGCCGGCCGACCAGCATCAACCCAAGTCCCTACGCCGAAACCGGCAGTTCCCCGCGGATATAGCCCTCGAACTCGGCGCGGAAGCGGTGCAGCGCCCCGACTACCGGCCGGTAGGCGAACTGCCCGAGACCGCAGAACGACGACGCCATCGACTCGCCGATCGACTCCAGCAGGTCCAGGTCGGCCATTGAGCCGTCGCCGTGCAGGATCCGCTCCAGGATCTGCACCAGGTTCGGGGTGCCCTCGCGGCAGGGAATGCAGAAGCCGCAGCTCTCTTCCTCGAAGAAGAGCGCGTCCCGGTAGGCCGATTCCACAATCGAGACCGTGTCGTCCAGCACGATGCAGCCGCCGGTCCCCATGATCGTGTCGTGCTGCATGATGCTCGGGTCCAGCCGTACGTCCAGCAGGTCCGGAGTAAGCACCGCTGCCGACGCGCCGCCCGGTTTGAACGCCTTCAGCGTCCGGCCCTCCGGCAACCCGCCGCCGTACTCGAAGATCAATTCCCGCGCGGTCGTCCCGAGCGGCAACTCGAACAGCCCCGTCCGCTGCACGGTGCCCGACAGGCAATAAACCTTCGTCCCCGCGTTGCCCTCGCCGACCGCCAGATCCTTGAACCATTCGGCGCCGTGTTCCAGGATCGGCGCCACGCAGGCGAAGGTCTCGATGTTGTTGATCGCCGTCGGTTTGCTCCAGACCCCGGAATTCGTGGGAAATGGCGGCTTGAACCGCGGATTGCCCCGCTTGCCCTCCAGCGAGTTGAACAGCGCCGTCTCCTCGCCACAGATGTAGGCGCCCGCGCCGCGTCGCAGGATGATGTCCAGCTTGTACTCCGAGCCGAAGATCCCTTCGCCGAGAATCCCGGCTTCGTAGCACTCACGCAGCGCCTCGCGGACCCGTTCAGCGGCGAACCCGTATTCGCCTCGAATGTAGATGTAGCCGGTGTGCGCGTCGATGGCGAACGCGGCGATGATCATCCCCTCGATAAACCCGTGCGGGTCCTCTTCGAGGAGGAAGCGGTTGCAGTAGGTGCCCGGTTCGCTTTCGTCGCCGTTGGCCACCACGTAGCGCGGCGTATTCGGGTCAGCGCGAACAAACTTCCATTTCATCCCCGTAGGAAAGAACGCCCCACCGCGCCCCTTGAGATCGGCAGCGGTGACCGTCTCGATGACCTCTTCCGGGGTGCTCTCCCGCACCGCCCGCTCGGCCTGCCGGTAGCCGCCGTCACGCCGGTACGTATCCAGCAGCCACGAGTTCTCTTTCTGCAGATTCCGGTTGACGACCAGGACTTCCGGCATGTCTAGGCCCCGTCCCCCAGTTCCTCGATCAACTTCTCCACCCGCTCCGGGGTCAAATGACCGTGCGGCTCCAGGTTGTCCAGCAGCGCCGGCTGCCGGTCACACTGCCCCAGGCAGGAGACCAGTTCCAGCTTGAAACGACCATCCGCGGTCGATTGACCGGCGTGGACGCCCAGCTTCTTCTCGATGGCGGTCACCACTCCGGGGGCGCCGTTCACATGACAGGAGAGATCACGGCATACGCGCAGGATGTGAGTCGCCTGCGGCTCGGTATAGAACATCGTGTAGAACGTGACCACGCCGTAGACGTGGGCCTCGGGGTATCCCAGTTCCTCGGCAATCAGTTCCACCGCCTCCGGCGGCACATAGCCAAAGACATCCTGGGCGGCGTGCAACGCCTCCAGCACCGAGCCGGGATCGTCCTTCAACGGCTGCACCCGTGCCCGCAGGTCGTCGATCGCCGCCGCCGGGATCGCCGTTTCGCTCATCAACCACTCCTGTCGCCGGGGAGCCATTTTCCGCAGGTTCCCACCACGAAGCGAGCATTTATAGCACTATTGCCCGCGGGTCGCCGCCTCAGACCGCGGTCGGGCCGAAGATAAGCCGGTCGCCGGGCTGCAAATCGAGCCGGTCGATGGTTCCGTCGGGCAGTTCCAGCGTCTGGCGAACCGCCTTCCCACCGGCCGCCAGGCGCCAGGGCGGCAGCGCTCGGCGGGTCTCCAGGACGCGCCCCTCTTCATCCACGAAGAGGACGTCGATCGCCATCCGCATGAAGAAGGTGTGCACGCTCGTCACCCGGGCCAGCGCCAGGCCGTCCACCGGGTCGAAGTTCCGCCGCCCCATCAGGCCGCGCAGCCGCGTTCCGAACGTGTCCGCAACCTTCGCGCGGCGGGCCACGACGTTCCCGTCAGTGCGGCGGATCTCCATCAACTCAGCCACCAAGCACCATCGGGATGATCTGCAGGGCGGCCGGCCCGAGAATCACCACAAACGTGGCCGGCAGGATGAAGAGCACCAGCGGAAACACCATCTTCACCGGCGCCTGCAGGGCCTTCTTCTGCGCCGCCTGCCGTCGCCGGGTCCGCGAGGCCAGCGCCTGGGCCCGGAGCACCCCGCCGATGTCCCCGCCCAGTTCGTCGGTCTGCACGATCATCGCCACAAACGTCCGCAGTTCCTCCACATCCGACCGCTCGGCCAGATCGCGCAGCGCCTGCCGCCGGGTCTTGCCCAGTCCGATTTCGCGCAACATCAGTTCAAATTCCTCGGCGAGCGCGCCGGTCATCCTGGTGCTGAGCCGGGCCAGCGCGGCTTCAAACGCCAGGCCTGCCTCGGCGCTCACCGTGATCAGATCGAGCGCATCAGGGAGTGAAGCGCGGATTTCCGCCTGCCGGGCCGAGATTCGGCGAAGCAGCCAGATGTTGGGAAGCCGGAACCCGAGCAGCGTGACCGCGGCGCCCAGCAACACAGTTGCCGCGCCGCCGGCCGTCGCCACCGCCAGCGCGATGCCCAGCGTCGCGCCGAGTAGCGCGATCAGCACCTTCAGGCCAACGAACGCCTGGGCGCTGAAGTCCCCCGGCCGTCCGGCCATCGCCAGCCGGCTGTCGAGCTCCCGGATCGACTTGCCGGCGAAGGCCCCGCCGAGCCCCGTCAGCAGCCCCGAGCGGCGCCGCGTGGCCGCGACTTCACCGGGAGCGGCCGATTCCTCAGCCGAATCCTCGGGCTCGCCCAGGTACGCCCGCAGTCGGTCTTCGACGCCCGAAGACCGCGAGCCCGTCCAGATCAATCCGGCAAGCGCCGCCAGCGCCAGCACCACCGGTATCGCCAGCAGCGCCAGGCCGACTTCGGTGCTTAACGTAGATAGCTCAATACCGGACATTCGTGATCTTCCCAATCATCAAGAACCCGAGCAGCCAGCCCCCACTCGCCACGCCCAGCAAGATACGTCCCGGGCCCGTCCCGGTTAATGCGCCCATGTAATCGGGGTTCAGCATCGACATCAAAAGCAGCAGCGCAACCGGGATCAGGCTGATCACCAGCCCGGAGAGCTTCCCCTGGGCCGTAAGCGCGCTGACCTCGCCGCGGACCCGTTCCCGCTCGCGCACCGTCTCCGCAATCCGATCCAGGGTCTCGGTCAGGTTCCCGCCGACCTCCCGCTGCACCCCGATGGCCGTGACCGCGATTCCGATGTCGTAGCTCGAATTCCGATCGGCGAATTCCTCAAGCGCCGCCTCCACGGTCCGCCCCAGCTGAATTGAATCGAGAATCTGCTGCATTTCCACCGAAATCGGCGCCCGCATCTCCCGAGCGACCATCTTCACGCCCTGCAAGAAGGTATGCCCGGCCCGCACCGCCTCGGCGATCATCCCGAGCGCGTCCGCAAGCTGGCTCTGGAGCGCGCTCTGCCGCCGCCCGGCCATCACCTTCACGTAGACCCGCGGGATCATCCCGCCCACAAACACCGCCGGCAGCGCCGCCAGGGTCGTCCCCGTGCGGGCGACCACGATCAGCGCCAGCAGCGCCGGCACGAGCAGCGTGGCCGTCATGTACAGGCCGGCCTTGCCCTGCAGGTCGGCGCTGGCCAGAACCCGGTTGATGTTCCCGTTGAAGCGCTGCCAGGGCCCGTCCCCGGCCAACGAAGACGACCTCCGGCCAATCCCGTCGGAGGGCGCCACTTCGATGGCCTCTTCCTCGATCCCAAAACCCTCAAGGCGGCGACGCATCTGCGCGGACGGGTCGAACTTGAACACCCGCAATGTCAGGAACAGCAGCAGCCCACCCGCGGCGAGGTAGGCCGCCACCATGGCCAGGAGCGCGGCGCTCATACCAGGAACCCGTTCCGGCGCTGGAACAGGGTCGGTGGCAGCTGAACGCCACTGCGCTGCAGCCGCTCCGAGAAGGTCGGAACCAGCCCGGTGGGCGCCAGTTCCCCTTCCACGGCCCCGTCCTCGGCAATCCCGCGTCGCTCGAACACAAAGATGTCCTGCAGCGAAACGGTTTCCCCTTCAAGCCCGGCGATTTCGGTCACGTGGGTGACCTTGCGGGTTCCATCCGAAAGCCGGACGAGCTGGACCACGATGTCAATCGCCGACACGACCTGCTCCTTGATCGCCCGCTCCGGCAGATCAAGCCCCGCCATCATCACCATGTTCTGTATCCGCGCCAGGGCGTCCCGCGGGGTATTGGCGTGGACCGTGGTCATCGATCCCTCATGGCCCGTGTTCATCGCCTGCAGCATGTCAAACGCCTCGCCTCCGCGCACCTCCCCGACCAGGATCCGGTCAGGCCGCATCCGCAGGGCGTTCTTCACCAGTTCCCGCTGGGTGATCGCCCCCGTCCCGAGCACACTCGGCGGTCGGGTCTCCAGCCGGACAACGTGCGGTTGCTGAAGCTGCATTTCAGCCGGGTCTTCGATGGTTACGATCCGCTCGGTTCCCGAGACGAACGACGACAGCGCGTTCAGCATGGTCGTCTTGCCGGTACCCGTCCCGCCCGACACCAGCACGTTGAGCCGGGCCGTCACGCAGGCGTCCAGGAACTCGGCGATTTCCCCGGTGACCGAGCCGTATTCGATCAGTTTCTCAATAGTCAGCGGGTCCTTCGAGAACTTCCGGATCGTGATGACTGGGCCGTCCACCGCCAGCGGCGGGATGATGATGTTCACCCGTGAGCCGTCTGGCAGCCGGGCGTCCGCCATCGGCGACTGCTCGTCGATGCGCCGCCCCAACGGGGTCAGGATGCGGTCCGCCACCTGCATCACCTGGCCTTCATCGCGAAAGGTCCGGTCGCTCAGCAGCAGCTTTCCGTCGCGCTCGAAATAGACCTGCCGGTGCGTATTGACCATCACTTCACTGACCGAAGGATCATCCAGCAGCGGCTCCAGTGGCCCCAGCCCCAGAACGTCATCGACGATCTCGCCGCCGAGTTCCTGCATCCGCGCCTCCGAAAGGACCAGGTCGGCATCTTCCTTCATCAGGTCCATGGCGAGTTGCTTCACCATCGACCGCACCCGCTTGGCATCGGCATCCGAGGCCTGCCCGATGTCGATCTCGGCGATCACCCGTTCGTGGATGCGGGCCTTGACCTCCATGGCGGCGTCCGAGCTGCCACCGGGGTTGCCGGCGGGTTCCACAAGCTCCTCCGGCCGGTCGACCGGCGGGCCGGCCGCGCTGCCCGGGTCGCCGTCGACATCCGCCGTCGCGCCGAATCGGAGGATCCGGTGCAGCGCCGCCTCGCTGGCCGCATCCGGGGCGCCCTCGGCTTCCGGATTGCGCGGTCGATACGAACGTACGATTCGCTCCAGGGCAGCCTTCGCCGCCAGGTCACCTTCGCGACTAGCCACCGCTGTCACCTCCACTCGCCTGTAGGACCGCTCGTTCGAGGCTGCGCAGCTCCTCGCGACGGGTCTTGCGGAAGAAACCCAGCACCGACCGACTCGGAGCCTCAACCGCTCCCTGCGGAGCCAGTTCATTCGCCAGTCGATCGATTGCTTTCACCAGGCGAGATTTGGGAGCCATTTCCCGCAGAGACCGCCCGGCCAGCATCGCCTTCGCCAGCTTCTTCTCGAACGGGAACTCGGCCGCGATCTCCGTACCCAGGGCCGCTTCCACCTCGGCCCTGACGGCCTGCGCCTTGGGTGTGTTTCGATTCAGCACCACCCGCAGGCCACGCTCCTTGTTCCCCCAGGAATCCAGCACGTGCAGGGCCAGGCGGCTGTTCTTGATCCCGGCCAGTTGCGGCTCGGCCACGAAGACCACTTCTTCGGCCAGCCCCAGCGTCGTCGCCGGAATCGGTCCCAGCCCCCGGGGAAGATCGACGACCACCAGATCGAACATCTGCCGCAACAGGTTCAGGATCACCACCGCATGGCGAGCGGTGAAACGCCGCTCCTGCCCGGGCCGCATCGGCGCCGCCAGCAGCCGAAGACCGCTCTGGTGCAACGTCATGTACTGCCCCAGCAACAGCGGATCCAGCCGCTCCATCTGCTGGGGGAGGTCCACCAGGCTGAAATCCGGGACCATGTCGAGCGCCAGCGCGACATCGCCGAATTCCAGATCGAAGTCCACCAGCGCCACCGATGCCTTCCGGGTCATCGCCAGGCTCACCGCCAGGTTGGTGGCGATGGCCGTCCGGCCGCTCCCACCCTTGGCTCCGGCCACGGCGATCACTCGGCCGGCCCCTTCAGCGACCACCGGCTCCGCGTCCACCGCCGTTGGGTGCGCCGACCCGTTCAGCCGGCGGTTGCTGGCCTGCTTGAACTCGACCCATTGCAGCGGCTTCTCCACCACCGACACCAGGCTGGATTCCAGGAGCTGTGTGATCTCAGCCGACCGCGGCATCGATGTCGCCGCGACCACCGGCAGCGCCGGCTCGGCTTCCAGCAGACCGGCAATCACCTCCAGAGAGTCCTGCATCGGCCAGTCGAGATCCACCAGCACCGCATCCGGCTTCGCCGCGCTGATCGCCGCCACCGACTGAATCGGATCCGGCTCCGAGCGTCCGACTACCTCAACCCCGGCCGCATCCAGCGCGTCGTCGAACTCATCCGCCGGAGCAGGGGCGACCACAAAAACGTTTCCGCTGTACTCCATCACCCACTACCTCCCCGCCGCATCGGCGGTGGCCAGGGACGTCGGTCCCAGTGTGGCCACTTCAACCGGGTCGCCCAGGAACACGTGTTCGATATCCACGATCTCCGGGGCGGCCCCCATCTCCTCATTCAGCGGTCGCAGCGCCAGGCGCAGGTCCCCAAACCGCTCCGCCAGCGCCAGTCGCTGGGCCTCGGCCGGGGATACCGCCAGCGTCACCGACTGCGCGATGGTCTCCTTCTGCGTCGAGCCAAATCCGCCGCCCTCGGTCTCGGCCCCGGTCTCGGGCAGGACTTGCGGGCGTTGCAGTTCTCGCGCCACCGCCAGCACCTGCACACCCTCCAGGATGTAGCCGGCCGACCGCGCCTCGAGCACGTTGTCGTCAAAGACCGCGATCACGTCCACGATATCGCCGGGGACGATGTGGCCGCCGGCGCCGATGACCTCGCTGAACGAGACCGAGATGCCCCGCTGTCCGGCATCGATCTGCAGCGCCAGGCCGGCGTCGGCGCGGATGGCGGTGAGTTTCCCGCGCAGCACCTGCTCGCCGGCGAACATCGACTGGATCGCGATCTGCCCCGCCACCTCGGCGACCGAAACGGCCGCGTCGATGTGCGCGTGGCTGATCGGTATCGACTTCACCTCCAGGCTGTCCGCCGGCACCACCGCCCGGGCCTCGATCAGGGTCGTGACGTACACCACCTCCACGAAGGGCTCGGTGCGGCCGGCTTCCTCGTTCTGCTCGCGGATGAAGCGCATCGCCGACACCGCCACGACTACCCACACTGCGAAGAGCGCCACAAAAGCGGCGATCGCTATCCGTCTTGTTCCGCTGTTTCTAAACATTTGGTCCCCTCCTCTACGTCAACAAGCGCAGTCATGCCCCGCGGGGCAGGGCCTGCAACAGAATTGCCGCCACGACTCCGAGCGCCAGCGCCGGCCCGTAGGGCACGCGTCCGGCCAGTGCGGCCCGCAGCGTCTGCCGCCGCCGGAGAATCGCCCAGACGACGTACCCGGCTGCCAGCAGGCCACCAAACATTGCCGCCGCGGCGAGCGATATGGCCGCAAACCAGGGACCCAGCAGGGCCCCCATCGCCGCCTGGAACTTCAGATCTCCAGCGCCCATGGCCCCGATCAGGGTGGGGCCCAGCAGGAGTCCGCCGCCGACGAGGATGCCGACCAGGCTGGTGGCAAGTCCGCCGATTCCGCCATCGACAAGGCCAAGCGTCACGCCGGTTCCCAGGGCCGGCAGGGTCAACCAGTTAGGTATCCTCCGGGACCTGAGATCGGTCGCAACGGCCGCGGCCGCCAGAACTATCGCTGCTGCGTAAAGCATGCTCACCACTGGTAGGTGAAGGCGGGGATGGCGGGGCGCCTCGGCGGCTGAGGCGCCCCGCCCGGAGAGGAAGTGGGTTATTTGATCTGTTGTTCGCGACTCCGGCCCGTCCGGGCCGTTGCTCCAGTCAAAGCACTCTGCGGTCGCGTCACGGTTTCCGGGTGACTTCTGGTCATCCCGGGCCGCCCGTGTTCGCTTCCTCTCCGGTACCCCGGTCCCTTACCCGCCGAGCGCCGCGATAACGGCCTGGAAAACGACCTGCAACTGGCCAGTCAGTAGTCCGAGAACCGCAACGATGGCAACGCTGACGAGAAACAAGATCAAGCCGTACTCGACCAGGGCCTGGCCTTCGTCCTCGCGCTCGATCGATTCAATGGTCTTCCAAAACATCATTCTGGGAATGTCCCTTCCTCTGATACAACATCATCAACCGGCCAGTTTTCCGTCTGCCTCCTCCGTCCCGGGCCTGACCATCTGTCCCGGGCTATTCCCAGAAAAAAAACTCGCTCTGACTTCGATAGCCGCGAGCGAGTGCCTGTGTCCGCGGCAGCCCGGCTGACTCTCATGAGCCCCGTGGCTTTGCGCCACCGCCTCGCGACGGTTTTGCCTTTTTCGGGAATCTATTCAGTTGTCCCGCCTGGCTGAAGAGCTTCGACTGTTCCGGGCCGGCAAGCAAAAAAAACCCGTCCGGTTCGGCCTGCTGCCGTTCCGACGGGTTTCCGTCCTACTGGCAGCTCGGCCGGCTTCGTGAGCCCCTTAGCTTTGCGTCCCCGCCTCGCGACGGGTTTGCCCTTTTCAGTTCGCTATTCAGTTTTGACGGCTGCCCGATACTAGCTCGGACCAGCGTACTATGCGCCTGGCGGGATGGGCGGTCTGTTAACCAGCTTACAATTCCGCCGCGTTCTTTCGGCCCGGCCCCCCGCCGCTTCATCCGCCGAGCCCGCCTCCCCCCGCTGGCCTATCCTTGCCCCCGAGATATTTCTAGTCGCCGGAGGTCAGATGGCCGCCATTCCGTCAGCCGTACAACGCTCGGCTGATGTTCCCCGGGGCCCCCTCGCCCCCAGGGCCGGCGATGGGTCGCTGCGGACCTTCGTGCAGCGGCACCGCCATTCCAACTCAACCCCGGCCACCCCCGGCCGCCTTCGGCTTGAGCCCGGTACCCGGACCGCTCGCACCTATCGCCTGCACGGCTACTGGTCCAAGAAGCCGCACGAGGTCGTCTCTGCCTGCATCGCGGCCTTCTCCCGACCCGGCGACCTGGTCCTGGACCCGTTCTGCGGATCCGGCGGCACGCTGCTGATGGCTAGCGTGGCCGGCCGGAACGGAATCGGCATCGACCGCTCCCCGGCCGCGGCCTTCATCTCCAGAGTGGCGCTGGCCTTGCCTGACGGCGCCACCATCAAGCAACTCTTCGCCTCCCTGCTGGATCGCGTCGGCCAGCAGATCGAAGACCTCTACACGACGCGCTGTCACCGCTGCGGCGGCCCCGCCGCCACTGGATTCACCGTCATCAGCGACCGCTACCGCTGCCCTGACTGCAATCAGCTCTTCCTGGCCGAGAAAGCCCTTCGCGAAGGTCGCCGGAAGCTGTGCCCGAATTGCCGGCACGACCTCCCCCGGCCGCGACCCCGCGAAGGCCAGGAGGTTGTCGAGATGGCCGGCCGCTGTCGCGGCAGTTGCCGGCCGGCCCGATTCCGGCGTCGCCACGACGACCCCCACCCAAAATCCCGGGCGGCATTTCACGAACTCGATCTCGCCGGCATCGAGCGCGCCGCCGCCGCGCCAATCTCGGGATGGTTCCCCACCACGGCCTTTCCCCCGGGTATGAAGACCGCCGAACTCATCGGTCGCGGTATCACGAGCGTCGATCGACTTTTCACGCCTCGCAACCTGCGCTCCCTTGCCGCCCTCCGTTCCGGTATCGACCAATATGCCGGCGCCGACCAGGAGACGCTGCTGTTCATCCTGACCGCCGGCCTGATGAGCCTGAGCCTCAAGGCCCAGCACCTCGAGGGCGGAGGCGGCTACCTGCCCGGCATGTATTACGTGCCGCCCGTCCGCAAAGAACGCAACCCGCTGGTGTCATTACCGCGCATCGTCGGCAATATCGCCCGCGGCGCCGATGCCCTTTCCCAAGCCCGCGAAGGTCCCGCCAGCGCCTGGGCCGGCATCGGCGACGCCACTGACCTGTCCCCAATTCCCGACGAATCGATCGATTTCGCGTTCCTGGACCCGCCCTACTCGGACAAGATCCAGTTCTCGGAATTGAACCTCGTCTGGGAGGCCTGGCTCGGCTTCACAGAGATTTGGGGGGAGGACGAACTCGTTCTCAACCGGGCGCGCGGCAAATCGGCGGCGGACTGGGAAATCAAGATCGAGCGGCTGGCCGCGGAGACCCGCCGGGTCATGAAGCCCGGGGCGCATGCGGTCATCACCTACACTGATTCCTACCGGGGCACCTCTGAGCTGCTGGTCCACGCCTTCCAATCGGCCGGGTTCGGGTTGGTGGACAACACCGCCCGCATCGAGATGTCGCAAAATACCTACGTCCAGCGCACCAGCCGCGGCGCCGAGCAGCGCCATCCCCTGCTCGTCTTGAAACGTCGCTAGCCGAGAAGTCGAGGGGGCGCCGAAGCCATGATCAACATATCCCGCCGCGAGCGCAGCGAGCTGGCCAGCCTGCTGCGCCGGTGGAAAACCACGTCCGAGGCCGTCCGCGAGCTGCTGGCCGGGCAGGCCTACGGCGAGGGCGCGTTCGACCATGCCCGCCTGCGGGCCGCCTGGGACGCTCGCGGCGAGGCCGAAGAGGCCATCATCACCTTCTGGTCGCGGCCGCGCGAATAGCCACAATATCTGGTGCTTCTCGGAGGCCAGACCCACCCTGTATCCCATGGGTTGTGCACAACGTGCCTTCAGCGGAACTGGTAGGTCTATAATCGGCTCGATCTGACCGGGCCCCGAAAAGCCGGGCGCCCCACGACCGTGCCACCCGTCGCGCCGATGCCCCGGCGCCGGGTTATGGAGGTTTGGAAGATGGCCAAACAGTGGCGCCGGACGCCGGCGATCGTCCTGATTGCGGCGTTTGCCGGACTGCTCCTCGTGGCTACCTCCCTCGCGGTCCCCGCAGGGGCGGCCGCCACGACGTTCACGTCGGTCACGGTGCTCGCCAACGACTTCGTCACCGATCCCACCGGCGCCAACACCAGCCTGCGGCACAACATCCCCAACCTGCGGGTGAGCATCGACGGCACTTTCCAGGACGCCAATTTCAAGGACCACTACGACAGCACCGGCGCCGCCGATCGCTGGGGCCTGCCCACTTCTGAAGTTTTCGAAGAGGAGAGCGGCGCGCTAACCCAGTACTACCAGCGCGGGACCGTCGATTTCCACAAGCGCAACGACCTCGGCGGCATCTGGGTGCTCGAGCGCCGGCTCACCTGGGACTACATGGGGGGCGGCCTCGGCGGCAGCACCGATCAGGGCGTCGAGCCCGGCATCACCAATCCCAACACCGGCACCGCGCTGGGTCCCTGGGGCCACAAGATCTCCAACGTCGACGTCACCGGCAAGACCACCGGCTTCCGCGACTTCTTCGACCGGCTCGGCGGCGTTAACAGCTTCGGCTTTCCCAAGACTGACGCCCGCGAGGACACCGGCAATGTCGGCACCCTGCTGGCTCCCGGCTCCACGCCCGGCATCACCCGCCAGTATTTCCAGGCGGCCGTGCTGGAGAGTTTCCCGAACAACGCGCCGGGCTACCGGGTCACACTGACCCTGCTGGGCGACCAACTTCGCGACCAGACCTACCCCAACAACACCTGGGTGGCGCTGGTGCCGTTCCAGGGCGCCACCGCTCTCTTGGCCGGTCAGTCCTACACCGTCCTCCGGGTCGAGGCGACCCCGGCGGCGACGCCAACAGCAGTCCCCACCGCCACCCCGGTCCCCTCTGTCGATACGACCAAGGAGTTGCTCGTCATCGGCACCGCCGGCAACGGTTTCTCTGTCTTCGACGGGACCACATGGCGGACCGTCAACGTCGACAACTCCGATCTGGGCAGCGACTCGATCAACGCGCTGTTCGTCGATGGTGACAACCGCATCTGGGTTGGCACCGATGACCGGCTCTACCGCTTCAATCGCGATCTCACGCTGGACGCCACCTTCAGCTCGGGAATGGGCAGCAACAATGTGAGCGCTCTCGCGGGCACCAGTCCCGGCGGGGTGATGTTTATCGGCCATCCCGACGCCGGGGTCAGCGCCTACGACCCCAGCCAGTTGCTCGCCGCCACCCAGGATCAGTACCACCGCTATCGAACCGACAGCAGCAGCCTGCCCAGTAACGCGGTCCGCGATCTCTACCTGGTGGATTCCAGCCTCAACCGGGTTTGGATAGCCACCGGGAACGGTGTGGCCTTCTTTGACGGCGCCAACGACTCCTGGTCGGTGCTCCAGACGGTCGACGCCACCAACCTGCCCAGTGTCGATATCAACGCCGTGTCGGTGTCTCCGTCGGCGGGCACCGTCTGGATCGGCACAAACGGCGCTGGTGTCGCCCAGTCGCCGAGTGGTACCGCCGGCACCTTCACCACCAACACGACCGCCAACGGGCTAGGCAGCGACACAATCAACGAGATCTTCATCGCTTCCGACGGTACCGTCTGGCTGGCAACCGCCGGCGGACTCACCCGATGGAGTCTCACATTCAACAACTTCAACACCGGCAATTCCGGCCTCATCGACGCCAACGTCAGGGCGATCGCCGAAGACGCCGCGGGCATTCTCTGGATCGCCACCGCCAACGGCATCAGCCGCTACGACCCCAGCGCTCCCTCTGGGACCGGGTGGACCAAGTACCAGACCGGCGAAGGCCTCGCGAGCGATGACACCACCGCGATAGCGGTGGTCCCGGCCCAGTAGCGGGAGTTCATTCCCGGGCAGGGTCCGGGACCGCTGCGGATTCTGGCTAGTCGGTGTCCTCGCGACGCATCGCGGCGATGGCAACGTCAACGATCATCGTCCGCTGCGACTCGCTGACCTCGGGCTGGCGCCGCAAAAGGCTGTGCAGCGACATCTCGATGATCAACCGCCCGACCTCCTGGTCCGAAAGGCCGTACCCGCCGACCAGAATATGGCGCAGTTCGGGAGGCTCGTACTCGACCGAGCCGTCCTCCAGGTCGGCGATCTGGCGTTGCGGCACCCGTGCCCGCCGCGCCACCTGATTGATTGTCAGCCCCACCAACTGGCGACGTTGCGTCAGCTTGTCGGCCAGCGATTCCGGATCGAACCCACCCGATTGCGAGATCGACTCCATATCCGCCGACGCATTCAGCGAGTCCCGCGCCACTTCCGAGATTCGGCGAATCGCCTCCTGCGTGATCCGGACCACCTGTTCCTCGGAAACCACTCGCGCCGCCGACACATAGTCCTCCGGGACATACCCGGACAGAACTAGCAGATCGCGGGGGTCCATCTCCATTCCACGGGCGATCGAAACCAGCGTCTCGATGGACGGGCTCTTGTAGTCGCCCGACTCCAGCCGCGACAGGTACGACGGCGCCAGGCCACTCCGTTCAGCGAGCTCAGCCTTCGTCAGGTGCCGCTGCTCGCGCATCACTTTTACCACGTCCGCAAATCCCATTTGCCCCAGCCTGGATTTCGAGAAGGACCTGATTGTAGCGAATCGGTTGTCTCCATGGTAACTCCGATGAGCACCCGGTAATGCGGCGGACCGAACAGTCCCTCTCGGGTTGGAGTAGGCGTGGCGGTGTACTTCCAGAGAGCCGGCGACCCCGGCAGGATCAAATCACCATCACTCCCCTCACCTCCGCCTTACGGAAAACAATCGCCAACTCAGTCGCCGGCTCCGGGCGGCGGCCACGATGTTCCCGCCGCGATGATCCGCTCCGTCGGGTACCACTGCGAGCGCACATTGCCGACCAGGTACATGGACCCGGCGACACAGACGACATCGTCGTCATCCGCTTCCGCCAGGGCCATCCGCACGGCCGCCGACGGGTCGGGCTCAACCTCGACCAGGGCACAGTAGCGCCCCACGATCTCCTGCAAATCGCTCGCCGGGAACGCCCGTTTCATATGCACCACCGGCTCGGTCGCCACGACCTTCGCCGCGATCGCCGCCAGCGGAGCGGCCACCTCCGCCATCGCCTTGTAGCCCAGCACGCCCAGCACCAGCACCAGTCGCCGGCCCTCCAGCAGATCGGACAGCGCCCCCGCCAGCGCCGCCGCCTTGTCCCGGTTGTGGGCACCGTCCAGGTAGACGGCCGGCCCGTCCGCCACTTTCTCGAGGCGGCCCGGCATTCGGGCTCCGCTCAGGCCGCGGACCGCGTCCCGCGATGAAATCGAGAAGCCGGCCCCGGCCACTTCGTCGACGATCGCGGCCGCTACCGCGGCGTTCTCCAATTGATACCGCCCGGCCAAGCCCGGTTTGCACGCCTCGAACCCGATCCTGTCGCCCCGAAACGTCAGCCGGCCGTCGTCGCCGGAGAAGTCCGCACCCGGGCGCAGGATGCGGGTGCGGGCTCCCGCACCCTGCGCCTCCCGGAGCAGCACCTCGAGAACATCGGCCCGGGTCTCCAGCATGATCGCCGGCGCGCCGGCCTTGAAAATGCCGGCCTTGTGCCAGGCGATGTCGCGGATCGTCGGCCCCAGCGTCTTCTCGTGGTCGTGGCCCACCGAGGTGACCGCCGCGACCAGCGGCTCAACCGCGTTCGTCAGATCGAACCGACCCCCGGCCCCCGCCTCCAGGATCGCCAGATCCACCCCCGCTCGGCGAAAGTACTCCAGGGTCAGCGCCACCCAACTGCTTCCGTAGCGGGCCTCGTGGGCCGGATCCAGCGCCGTCAGCTCGCTTTGTAGGCGGAGAACCCAATCGACCAGGTCCCGAAACTCCCGCGGTGTCGCCATTCTTCCCTGCGAGACTAGCTTCTCCAGCGGAGTTTGCAGGTAGGGGGTCGTGTGCAGGCCGGAAGCGATCCCGGCTTCTCGGCAGATGGCATCCACGAACGTGGATACCGAACCCTTCCCCGAGGTCCCGGCGATGTGGACCACCGGGTAGGATCGATCCGGGTGGCCGCCGGCCTCCAGGAGGGCCCGGATCCGCTTCAAGCGAGCCTCCCCACGAGCAACCGCGGTCCCGCGCCCGAATGCGACCACAGGCGCGGCCTCGCCCTGAATCAGCGCGAACAGGTCCTGCTCGGCGGCGGTCACCAGCTCCGCACCAGTCACCGCATTGCCCCGTTCAGCCCCGCGATCTCTTCTTCAGGGGAGGTCAATTGTCTGCCCGGAGGTGAACGCGATGTACCACTGGTCCGGATGACGCCGCACCATGGCTTCAAGGTTCGCGGCGACCCTTCTACCAATGTCTTCCCCAGCGGTATTGTGCGTCGCCTCGAATGGCGGCCAGAGTTCCGCCTCGTAGACGCCTCGGCCGCTCTCCCAGCAGGCGCCCATTACGATCGGTACCCCGGCCCTACCCGCCAGGCGCGCGATCCCAACCGGATGGGGCCCGACCTTACCGAGGAACTCGACCCGCTCGTTGATCGCCGGCACCGGCCGGTCCACAAGCGCCGCCACCCAATCACCCCCCCGCAGGCTCCGTAGCACATCCCGCGCGCCCCCCACCGTCGAAACCGCGTCAAAGCCGTGCCGCTGTCGAATGCCGTGCGCGATGTCATCGAAGCAGTCCACTTCGAGCGGGAGCGCCACGACGCGAAAGCGACGCGTCGGCCCGGCCCGGGTCGCCAGCCACGAACCCAGGATCTCCCAGTTGCCGATGTGGCCGGTCAAGAACAGGCATCCACCCTCGCCGCCAGCGATCTGGTCGATCGCCGCCCCATTTTCGACCGCTACCAGGTTTTCAACATGCTCGTGGGCCGCCAGCCGCGAACTGGCCACGAAATCCATGGAAAAGCGGGCGAAATTCACGAAACTCCGGCGACCGACCCGGCGCGCCTCCCGATCCCCGCCGGGCACTCCCAGCGCCCGGGCCGCCCAGTAGATCGCCAACCGGCGTCGCGATCGCCAGACGACAAACAGCAGCCTGCCTATCCCCAGCGCCAGCCACTGCCGGGCCCCGGCCGGTATCCTGCCTATCGCCCCCGCCGTGAATCTGGCCAGAATCCGCCCGAAACCGCCAATCCCGCTCCTTGCCACGTTCCTCTTCAGGGCTCCACCTTCGGATTCGCCGTGACGAAACGGCCCCATCCGGGGTTCTGGAGTACAGAGGATATGACAAAGTGCGGCGCCCACGCTGGTGCCGACCCCGGACCGTGACGAGAATAGGCCCGAGGGTCCGATCAACCACCTCATGGAATACAATGTCGTCTGACGCCCGACCGTTCTTGCAGCCGTCCTTCTGGCGCTGGCTGCGCCTTTCGCTTGTCGCCACGGCCGCCCTCGGGGGAATCGCGGCCGGGGTGCTACTGGGCGCCGCCGCCTTTGCCCTCCTTTCCATGCGGTCTCCGGCCGTGCCGGCTGACCCGCGGGGTTTCCAGGAGATGATCGAGCGACGCCACGTTGCCGCCGGGCAAACCGATTTCCCCCTAGCGGTGGTCGCCGGACGGTCACCCGGGATCGGCGCATCCGAGACGGATTCGAGCTTCATCGCGCCCTTCTCTCCTCCGATCCAGGGCGACTCGGCTGCCCCAAGCGTGCTCTCCGGCCCGATCTTCCTCGATCAGCCGGCCGCAGTCGCCGGCACGGTCCCGGAAGGCCGGTTCAACATCCTGATCCTCGGGGTAGACCAGCTCGATGGATTGGGGGGTAACACCGACGTCATCATGCTCCTCAGCGTCGACTTCGACCGGCAAACAGCTGCCCTGGTGTCATTTCCGCGGGACCTTTGCATCGGCGACTGCGCCCGCTGGACCGACCGCCTGAACTCCGTATATCCACGCTACGGCGCCGACGCAATGCTCCAGGTCGTATCCGAACTCACCGGACAGAGCATCGAGCACTACGTCGCCATCAGTTTCGCCACCGTCATTGACAGGCTCGGGGGAGTATCCGTCTTCGCCGATCGCGAGTTCAATGATGTTGTCCCCCATCCCGACGGCAGTTCCTCCTTGTTGCAGTTGTCGAGCGGTCCGAACCTGCTCAACGGGCGGGAAGCATTGATGTTCGCCAGAACCCGAAGGTACGACCCGTCCGGAGATTTCGCCCGCATCTGCCGCCAGCAGCAGATCGTCGTCGGCCTGTTTGACGCACTCTCACGGCCGCAGACCCTGCTGGTCCTTCCGTCGCTGCTGGTTGAGCTCGGCCACGCGGTCGAGACCGATCTGCCCATGGGCCGAATCATTGAACTTGGCCGGCTGGCCGCCTCCGGCTCAATCAGCTCCGTCCAGCAGGGCGTAGTCCAGGCAGATGCCGTCCCCGGAGCGATCGTGCGCGGCGTCGACGGTTCATACCTCATTTCCGGTACCGAGCGAGAAATCAGGGCCACGATCTCGGCGGTTTCCGGTCCCGCGCCGGGCGCTGACCCGGTTTCCACCGGTTGCGCGACCGGCTAGGCCCTCAGGAACAGCGTCCCCTGGGCTTCGTAGTTGAGGATGAAACCGCCACGAGCGGACGATTCCAGCAATTCTCCTAGCCGCCGGACCAATTCAGCCCGATCCGCATCATCAATCGCGTCAAGCATGTATCCAGCAACGACCTGAAACCGTCGAACTGCGGCATCCATAGTGGTTTCGCGATCGATCCGCAGACTGGACACGTGCTCGACCCGGAATCCAGCCGCGCGGGAGGCCGCGATACCCTGGTCCAGGCGCGCCGGCCGGTACACCCCCTCGAGTGCGCCCTCCGAATTGGGCGTAGTTGCCCTGAGAGCCGCCCTGAACGCGGCCTCGACCGGGCGATCCAACAACCTCGCATCGCGAAACTTCAGGGCAGCACCGCCTCCGGGCCTCAGGACCCGTCGGATTTCGCGATAGGAACGTTCCACCCGCTCCCGATGACTCAGGGCATTGGCACTGATCACGAAGTCGAAGCTACCCGTTCCAAAGGGCAGATCCACGGCGTCACCCAGTACCCACGCCGCCGCCTCCCCCCGTCCTTCAAAGGTCTCCCTGCCCGCGCGTAGCATCGTTTCCGAAATGTCCAGGCCGCACCGCCACCCGGCCGAACTCTGGTTGGCGGCGAAGCGGACCAGCGACCCTCCTGCCCCACAACCGAGGTCCAGTACCCTGTCGCGCGGCGAAATCTCCCAGGAGAGCCCGGGAAAATCGTCACCCCCAACTCGGCGGAACTCAGCCGTCCGCCTGCCGTAGTTCGCGGCTACCAGTGACCGCACAGCCGGCGGTGTCAACCGTCCCCGGGGCGCCACCGGCGCTGGTTTCAGCCGAGCGCGACGGTGGCCGCCGCCAGGAGAACCAGCATGATCGCCGCCAGCGCCAGGATACGCACCAGGTCCCGGGATACGTGACTCAGATCACCCAGCGCCAGTCCCGGAGTGGCCTCAACCGCGCCGGCATTTGCCCCGGTAGTGGTCTCTCCGGAGAGTTCACCCGCTCGGTTCCGAACTCTTCGGGCATCCGCCTGGCCGCCCGATAGAGTTGTGTCAACCGGTCGGGGCGGAGGTCGTCGCTGCCCGCCGGAACCCGAGTTCGATCGCCTGGAGCGCCGCGATTGCTTCTTCCGTTTTCGATCTGACACTGGAACCTACTCCATCAATTGCGCGCTAGATCCCGGACCGGACCTCGTCTCCGTGCGCGGGCTCACCTGTCCCCTTCCTCCCGGTATTTCGGCGGATTATCAGATGTTTCACGTGAAACATCCGGCGCTGGCACAATTCGCTCAAACAGCGCCTGTAAATCTTCGTCCCCGTAGAAGTGGACAATGACCCTGCCGCCTTTGCCACTGCGGCGAATCTCCACCCGGGTCTGCAGAGCATCGCCGAAGGCCTCAGCGAGGGCGTCCGCCTCGGTGTCCACTTTCTGCGTCTCTCCCTGGGCACGGCTCGTCCTCGCCGTCCCTTCCGCCACCCGCACCGTCATCCCCTCCTCAAGAATCCGCCTCAGCAGGCGCACTCGCCCGGCCGGATCTCGCACCGCCAGGATCGCCCGCGCGTGCCCCTCGGTTATGCTTCCCTCTGCGATCGCTCGCAACGCCTCCCCGGGAAGATCCAACAACCTGATCGTGTTCGCCACCGTCGATCGGCTTTTGCCCACCGCCCCCGCGATACTCTCCTGGCTCAGCCCAAACTCCGCCTGCAATTGCCGGTACGCCTGCGCCTGCTCCAGTGGGGACAAGTCGACCCGCTGCACGTTCTCCACCAACGCCAGCTCCAGTCGCTCCTGTTCTCCAACCGAACGGACCAGCGCCGGCACCGTCTCCTTGCCCGCCAATCCCGCCGCCCTCCACCGCCGCTCCCCCGCGATCAGCTCATACATCCCGTCGGCGTCGCGCTCGGCCACCACCACCGGCTGGAGCATCCCGTACCGCTCAATCGATCCCGCCAACTCTTGCAGTTGTTCCTGTTCGGCCCGCTGCCGCGGCTGCATCCGGTTCGGCTTGATGTCGTTCCACGGCAACTCCAGGACCTGCCTCACGCCCGACGGCAATAGCGCATCGATCCCTCGCCCCAATCCGGTACTGCGCTCAGGCGTCATCCGTAACCTCCTCGGCCAGAACCCGGTAGGCAAGACTTGCCGGTCCACCCGGATCGTGCTCCAACACCGTCCGACCGAATCCCGGAGCCTCCGCCACCTTTACAGTTCGCGGTATCACGGTCCGCGCCACATCTCCGCCAAAATGCTCTCTTACCTCTCTAACCACATCCCTGGCAAGATTGTTCCGCTGGTCATACATGGTAAGCACATACAGTCTGTCTATTCTCGCCACTCCCCGCAACGCCGCCACCTTCTCAAGCGTCCCTAGAAGCCTCGTAAGGCCCTCCAGTGCCAGGTACTCGCACTGCACCGGTACAACCACCCGGTCCGCCGCCACCAGCGAGTTGATCGTCAGTATCCCCAAGGTCGGCGGCGAGTCCACCAACACATAGTCATACTGCCCTCTCACTGAGGCAAGTCGGTCCCGCAGGATCCCCTCGCGTCCCGCCACACTGACCAGTTCCACCTCGACCGCCGCCAGATCCTCGTTCGCCGCCGCCACCGACAGGTTCGCTACCCTGGTCGGCCGAATCACTGCCTCCATCCCCACCGCCCCGGTCATAACCCGGTACACGTCGGCGGCGGACGCATCCTCCGCGAGCAGGTTGCTCGTCGCACTCCCTTGCGGATCGATATCAACCAGCAAGACTCTGTATCCCAGCGCGGCTAGAGCCGCTCCGAGATTCACCGTCGTCGCCGTCTTCCCCACCCCACCCTTCTGGTTTGCCACGGTCCACACGAACCCGCGATCAGTCATCGCTGTCGATCCCCGATCGCTGGGCGCTGCCGCGCAAACAAGCAGGGTCCTTCAACAGCTTCCGCATCTCTTCGAAATTGCTGTGAAATAGCAGTTGTAGCAGTAGTACCCGTGGGAACGTTGATAACTACAGATCTGAAGGAGTGGCGGCGCTTCATTGCGTTGTTTGGGGGTGAGGGACAAATCGACAATTGCCGTGGACAGCGATGGAGAACTTGCCATGATGATCTGTAAGCAGTTGGTATCCCCGCGATTGTCCACTGCCCATCCGCGACCGATTTACGACCGTCCACTCAGAGGGCACCGGAATGCGCGGATGCAAGTCGGAGATGCAAGTGGGCGGCACCGCGGTCAGACTAGTTGCCGCCGAGGACGGCCGCCCGAATGGTCTCGATCTCGGACGCCAGCCCGGCGTCCGACCCCAGTATGTCAGTGATCTTCTGGTAGCCATGAAGGATTGTTGAATGATCGCGATTGCCCAGGGCAGCCCCGATTGTCGGGTACGACTGGGAAGTTAGCTGGCGCATCAGGTACATGGCAACCTGCCGCGGGAAACTGAATCCCTTCCTGCGGCTCGGACCGACCAGATCGACCGCTGCCACGCGATAGTGTCGCGCAACGGCCTCCAGCACGTCCTCAAGCACCACGACTCGTCGGCTCGGCCCGTACGCCAACCCTTGCAGAGCAGATTCGGCCGCAGCGACGTTCAGACCCACACCATTGAGGTCCGCGTAGGCCAGCACCCGCGTGAGGGCGCCCTCCAGATCACGGACATTCCGGGTTATCGAGTTGGCAAGATACGTGGTCACTGCTGCGGGGACCGTCACGCCGACCGTCCTCGCGCGCGCCTCTAGCACCGCGACTCGAGTTTCAACGTCCGGGCGTTGGATGTCGGCCACCAGTCCGCAGGCGAACCTGGTTGTGAGGCGGTCCGACAACGGCTCGATGTCGTGGGGAGTCCGGTCGCTCGTGAACACGATCTGTTTCCCCTGCGAATGCAGGGCATCAAAGGTATGGAAAAGCTCCTCCTGGGTCGACTCCCGACCAGCGATGAACTGAACGTCATCCAGCAGGAACACATCGGCCGAACGGTACCGGGCCCGGAAGCGCGGGGTGCTGCCGCCACGAATGGCGGCGATCAAGTCATTAGTGAAATCTTCCGAGGTCGCATACAGTATCTCGGCTCCCGGTCGCGACTCGGCGACGGCGGCGGCGATTGCCCGCAGCAGGTGCGTCTTGCCCAGTCCAACCCCGCCGTAAATAAACAGCGGGTTGTACGCCCCGCCCGGATGCTCGCTCACCCGGCGGGCAGCGGCATGGGCCAGTTGGTTTCCCCGACCGACGATAAACCGATCGAAAGTGAACCGGGCCTCCAGCGTATCCGTGAAAGCAGCCGGCGCCTGCCTGGCCACCGCCGGCGCTGGCGCCGGGTGGCGAGCCGCACCGGAGGCATCAGCCTCCGATCTTCCGGCAATTACAAACGTCACGCCTACGTCGCGACCGGCAATATCACGAATCGCCTCAGCCACCAGTGGACGGTAGTTGCGCTCGATAGTCTCTCTTGCGAACGCGTTCGGCACACCCACCACCAGGCGGTCTGAACCCCCTTCGACAAAGTGGCTATCCTTCAGCCACGCGGCGAACTGGCCACTGCTCATTTGTACTTCCAGGGTCCCCAGTGCGGCATCCCAAGTCGAACGATCGATCAACGGTTGAAAACTCCATCAGGGGTGTCTATCCGGCCCGGCCCAGCGCCGCGTGTCGGCAATGATACGCCAGTCGGCACCCACCTTCCAACCCGCCCCGAACCTGTACGCGCCACTTTTTTCTTCCAACCGCACCTTTTCCACAAATGACGACGGGCTGTGGATACCGGACACGGCCAGAACTGACCACCCGACCTGCGCAACCGTCGCCCGAAGCACTTTGGAGCCCGGTACGGGCCGCGACGGACTGACGGTGAAGACAACGGTCAGGACCTTCTCGCGGGAAGCGGAGGGGTGCGTTGCCGGACGTCCGCGACAGTGATCGACGCCGGGCGCGTCAGAAGTCGACGGCGTGCGCCGAACGAGTAAGGAGCGGCATTACAAAGGTAACGGACAATCGCCCCAGGGAATCCAAGGAGCCGTGGCGGATCGACGAATGTAGCTACATCAGCCGCCCGCAACCCTCGCTTTCCGGCGTCCCGGAAGGGCGGTGTGATAGCCGTAGGAGCCGCCCGACGGGACCGGTTCCGAGCAAAAGGAGCGGGCCGGGAGCGCGGAATGAACGGTCCGACGGTCTTCGCGCGTTCGTCCGAACGCGCCAATCCGGGCCGCCACATTTCCGGCATGGGCGGCATTCGAGCCCGCCGGGAGTTCGCCATAGAGCCACGATTGTGGAGCCCCTGGTGACCGGATGTAACCGGAGCGCCATCCCGCGGCAGCCGGGGATCGCCGCCGGTGTATGCTGAATTGACAGTGGTGGTTGTATTCGTCACGTACCGGCCCGGAGTCCAGTGAGCGCACAAATCCGCAAAGAGATCGACACCCTGCGCAAGCCCTGGCTCGGCGCCCTGCGCCTCTTTGTCACCGCCGTGATGGTTGTGTCCGTGATCGCCGGTCCGGCCATCTTCATATACGTCGCCAAGCAGCCGTCGGAACCACTGGAACGGGTCGCAATCCTGTCCGACGCCGTGATCACCGCCAACCGGAGCAAGCTGGAGACGCATCCAATCTCATGGGTCGGCATCGCCGCAATCTTCATCGGCAGAGGCGCCGGAGTTACCAGGGAGTGGGCCAGGCGCGAGGACACACGCATCAACGCGGTTCTCGAACGTCAATACGGCTATTTCCCCCCCCCGGCGCGCGGCGTGCTGGACAGATTCCGCGGCGGCTGACCCGGCCGATCCTACGCCCGCGCCTAGCCCACCCCGTGGTCTTCCAGGCCCTCTTCGTCCATTCCGTAGACATGCCCGATCTCGTGGAGCACAGTCCGCCTGACCTCGGCGCGAAGGTGCCTGGGATCCGGAAAATCGCGCTCCAACACGGCTTTGTAGATCACGATGCGGTCCGGCAACATCATCCCGTAGCCGGCGTCGCGCTCCGTGAAGGGCACGCCGATGTAGAGGCCATAGAGATCCTCGTCAGCCGGCAATCCTGCCTCGCGGAGGTCCTCGGGGTCAGGCGAGTCCTCAACGGTGACGACGACGTTCTCAAGGGCGCGCAGCAGGTCAGCCGGAAGCTCGTCGATTACCTCTCCTACCAGGGTCTCAAACTCAGACTGACGCATCGGCTCGCTCCCCGTGGCGCCTCGCGATCGTTAGCCGCCGAACAGGGCGCGCGACCCGGCCTCGGCGGCGTCCACGAACACCGACGGGTAGATGCCGATCCACAGCACCAGTACCATCAGCAACGACAGCGTCGCCCGTGCGTGCGAAGGCAGCCGAAACGCCGGCCGCTGCTCTTCCTCTTCCGTCTCCGGGTTAACGAAAGCCTGCCGCAGGACCAGCAGGTAGTAGTACACCGACAGGATGCTATTCGCGACCGCCAGTGCGATCAGCCACCACATCTGGCTGGCCGCGGCCGCTGTGAACAGGTAGAACTTCGTCATGAAACCGGCAAACAGCGGCATCCCGGCCAGCGACAGCAGCGAGACCGCCAGTACCAGGGTCATCAGCAGCGACCGGCGGTAGAGGCCGCGGAGATCGTTGATCTCCTCCTTCCCGGTCAGATTGTGGAAGTAGATCACAACCAGGAACGCCCCCAGATTCGTAGCCGTGTAGCCGGCCAGGTGCAGCAGCATCCCCGACGTCGTATCCGCGCTGAGCGTCGCCACGCCGACCAGGATGTAGCCCGCCTGGGCAATACTGGAATACGCGAGCAGGCGCTTGAGGTTTGATTGCTGAATCGCCACCAGGTTGCCGAACGTCATCGTCAGCACCGCCACTACCCCGATAGCGACCCGCCAGTCATCCAGAACCGGGTGCAGCCCCTCGGCGAAGAGCCGGATTAGAAAGGCGAAACCGGCCGCCTTTGACCCGACCGACAAGAACGCCGTGATCGGCAGCGGCGCGCCCTCGTACACATCCGGGGCCCATGAATGGAACGGGAAGGCCGCCACCTTGAACCCGAGTCCCGCCAGCACCAGCGCCACCCCCAGCGTCCACACCATGCCGAAGTCAGACGTCGTCTCCAGCGCCGCGGCGATTTCGGCGTAGCTGGTGCTGCCGGTCGCGCCAAAGATCAGGCTGATGCCGAATAGCAGGAGTCCGGATGAAAACGCCCCGAGAATCAGGTACTTGGCGCCGGCCTCGTTGGATCGCGCCTCGTGGCGGGCGTGCGAAGCCAGCACATAGAAGCCAAACGTAACCAGTTCGAGCGAGATGTACGCGGTCAGGAATTCTCTTGAAGACGCGATTCCCATCGCGCCCACCGCGGACATCAATATCAGCCCGTAGAACTCGCTGGCATTCTTCAGGTTCCGGCGGACGTAGCCGGGCGAGCCGACGATTACGAAAAACGCAACCGCCAGGAAAAGGAACCTGAAGAACAGCGAGAAGTTGTCGAGCCGCAGCGTGCCGAGGAACATCTCCCGATGCTCGCCCCAGGAGATCGCCAGGAACGCCATCGCCACCAGCGCTCCGGCGGCCGCCGGCCAGGCCATGTCGGGCTTTCTGTCCCGGGGAGTGAAGAAATCCACCGTCCACACCGTGATTGCCGTCGCCACCAGCACGATTTCAGGGAGCAGAAAGGCAAAGTCGGTGCCGTTCATCTAGCCACCCAAGTTCGCCAGCAGCGGTAGAACCGAAACGTCGATCGATCCGACCATCAGCTGCGGATACAGGCCAAACAGCAGGAGCATTGCGACCAGCATCACGCCGACCGCCGTCTCGCGTCGATTTGCGTCCGCAAGGTTCTGCCACTTCTCGGTTACCGGCCCGAAGAACATCCCCGCCACCAGGCGCAGGATGTACGTCGCGGTGATGGCCACCCCGATAATGCCAAGCACCGCCAGCCAGGGGGCTGTCTGGAAGGTTCCAGCGAACACCAGGAACTCCGCCGCGAATCCCGAAAGTCCGGGCAGTCCCAGCGAAGCCAGGCCGGCGATGATGAAGATGATGCTGAACCGGGGCATCACCTTGGCCATGCCACTGAAGGCCGAAATCTCGCGAGTATGCGCTCGTTCGTAGATCACTCCGACCATCGCAAAGAAGAGGGCCGTCATGACCCCGTGCGAGAACATCTGCAGCACCGCGCCGTTCATGCCGACCACGGTCATGCTGCCGATTCCCATCAGCACATAGCCCATGTGGCTGACGCTCGAGTAGCCGATAACGAATTTCAAATCGCGCTGCGCCATCGCCGAAAACGCGCCGTACACCACGTTCACCACCGCCAGCGCCAGGAACACCCCCAGCCAGTAGGTCGCGCCCTCGGGCAGCAACTGGATCCCAACCCGGATGATGCCGTACGCCCCCAGTTTCATCAGCACCCCGGCGTGCAGCATGCTGACTGCCGTCGGCGCCGCCACATGCCCGTCCGGCGACCAGGTGTGGAACGGCCACATGCCGGCCAGCACCCCGAATCCGACATAGAAGATCGGGAACAGTACCCGGGCGACCGTGGTGTCCACGCCCGCCTGCTCCAGTTCAAGAATGTCGAAGCTGTTGATGCCGGCGTTGAAGTAGAGCACCAGCATGGCCGCCCAGATCAGGATGCTCCCGGCCAGCAGGAACATCACCAGTTTCATTGACGAATACGCCTTGCGCGTGCTGCCCCAGACCCCGATCAGCAGGAACATCGGCAGCACCGCCACCTCGTAGAAGAAAAACAGCGAAAACAGATCCAGCACGACGAAGACCCCGAAGGTCCCCGCGACCAGCAGCATCAGCAGCGCAAAGTACTCGCGCGGCCGCTCATCGATCCGCCACGAGATCAGCACCCCGGTGAAGATCACTATCCCGGTCAGCAGCACCATCGGCGACGAGATTCCATCCACGCCCACGTGCAGGCTGACCCCGATCGACGGCAACCACGCAAACGATTCCTGCAATTGGTAGCCGCCGGCGTCGCGGTCATAGCTGGCGAACACAATCACCGACAGGATCAGCGAAACCGTCGCGGCCGCCAGCGCGACCCAGCGCGGCGCCTTCTTCCAGTCGCCCGGCAGCGCGAATATCGCCGCGCCGGCCACCAGATTCAGCAGGATAAAGGCGTACAGCACAGCCCTACGCCGATCCCAACAGGGCCGCCACGGCCAGGACAACCACTCCGACCACCATCAGCGCCGCGTAGTTGTACAGCAGTCCGGTGACCCCACGGCGCAGGCCCTTCCCGGATAGGCGCACGGCCGCGCCGACGCCGTCGACGCCGGCGTCGTTCACCACCTTGCGGTCAAACACCGCCGCGAACCGCGCCAGGCCCATGCTGACATTGTCGATCAGCCACTGATAGGCGATATCCATGTAGCCGCGCTTCGCCAGGAACGTGTGGAATCCGCCGGCCGCCGAACGGATCGAGGCCGCCCCTGGTTTTCGGGCCTGGTACACCGAGTACGCCGCCAGGATTCCGAATATCGCCGCCGCCGACGAGATCAGCACCACCCAGATCGATTCACCGTGCTCGGCCGCGTGGTGGCCGGCAAAGACGAAGTCGCCAAACGGGGCGCCTACCAACGGTGAGCCCAGCCAGCCGAAGATGATCGCAAAGAACGCCAGCACCATCAGCGGAATAGTCACAATCGGCTCCGCCCGGTGGACATTACGCGCCTCATCCGAGCGCGCCTCGCCGAAGAACGCGCGGAAGATCACCCGGAACATGTAGAACGCCGTCAGTGCCGCCGTGACCACGCCGACCACGAAAGTGACCCAGTACCCGCCGTCGAACGCCGTGCTCAGGATCATGTCCTTGCTCCAGAACCCGCTCAGCAGCGGAAATCCGGCCAGCGACAGCGCGCCGATGATGAACGTCCAGGTCGTCACCGGCATCTTCTTGCGCAGCCCACCCAATTTGTCGATATCCACGATTCCGTGCGTCCCGTGCATCACCGCGCCCGCGCCCAGGAACAGCAGTGCCTTGAAGAACGCATGGCCCGCCAGGTGCAGCATTGCCGCCGTCACGCTCCCCGCCCCCAGGGCAAACATCATGTAGCCCAGCTGGCTGATCGTGGAATATGCCAGCACCCGTTTCATATCCGTCTCCACCAGCGCCAACACCGCCGCGAAGATCGCCGTAATGGTGCCGATCGTCAGCACCACCAGCATCGCCGCCTCGCTGGCCGCGAACAGCGGGAACATCCGCGCCACCAGGTACACCCCGGCCGTCACCATCGTCGCCGCGTGGATCAGCGCGCTCACCGGCGTCGGCCCCTCCATCGCGTCCGGCAGCCAGACGTGCAGCGGGAACTGCCCCGATTTCCCCATCGCCCCCAGGAACATCAGCACCGCCGCCAGGGTGATCGAGCCCGCTGGAATCTCGCCCGCGGTCAACATTTCAAAGATCTGGTCGATCTCGAAGCTGCCCGTCGCCTTGAACAGCACCAGGATGCCGATCAGCAGCCCCACATCGCCGATCCGGGTCGTTACGAATGCCTTCTTCGCCGCCTCCCGGGCCGAGGGCCGTTCCCACCAGTACCCGATCAACAGGTACGAGCAGAGTCCCACAAGCTCCCAGGACACGTAGAGGATGATCAGGTTGTTCGCCAGCACCAGCCCCAGCATTGCCGCCGTGAACAGCGCCACCACCGCGAAGAACCAGTGAATCCGCGGATCGCCGCGCATGTACCCGACCGAGTAGAGCTGGATGATGAACGACAGGAACGTCACCACCAGCAGCATCGTGATTGAAAGCGAGTCGATCACCATGCCCAGGTGAATCGACAGATTGCCGGCCGAAACGAAATCCACCGCAAACGGGCCCGGCCCTTCGTTCACCGCCACATCGGCCGCCCGCAGATCGAAGAAGCCGTACACCGCCAGGCCGAACCCGGCCGCCACCGCCACCAGCGAGACGATCGCCCCGCCACCGGGCAGGCGTCTTCCCGCGAAGGCCAACAGCACGAATGCCGCCACCGAAGCAAGCGGGATCAACCAGGCGATCGACATTATCGAGCCATCCCTGTCATGCCTACCATCGCAGCAGGTCCAGGTCGTCGACGTTGATATTCGATTTGTTGCGGAAGATCTGCAGCACGATCGCCAATCCCAGCGCCACCTCCGCCGCCGCGATCGTGATCACGAACACCGCGACGATCTGGCCGACGGTCGGGTCCGGCGAGAGATACATGCTGAACGCGATGAAATTGATGTTCACGGCGTTCAGCATCAACTCGATCGCCATCAAGATCGCCACCGCGTTCCGGCGCGAAAGCACCCCGTACAGGCCGATCCCGAACAGCGTTGTGGCCACCAGCACCACGTGATCCAGAGGAATCGCCTCAATCATTCGACGGCTCCCGGCGCGAGATCACGATCGCCCCGATCATCGCCACCAGCAACACCAGCGAAGCGATTTCAAAAGGCAGCGCCCAGTTACGGAACAGCGAGTTCGCCAGCACCGCCGGCGGGACTCGCTCCAACTGCGGAACCACGCCCCGCATCCAGTCCGTCGAAACCGCCGCGTAGCCCGCCACCAGGATGAACGCCACCGCCGCCACAAACGCCATCGGGCGCTGCCAGCGGTCCTTGGGGCCGGTCGCCGGTTGGCCGGTGTTGGTCAGCATGAGACCGAAAATCAGGAGAACTCCCACCGCCCCGGCGTAGATCAGCAATTGCACTAGCGCCAGGAAATCCGCGTGCAGGATGAAGAAGATGCCCGCGATCATCACCATTGCGCCCACCAGCGACAGCGCCGCGTACACGATGTTGCGGGCCAGCACCGTGCCGAGCGCCGCCACGATCGCGATCCCCGAAAAGACATAGAAAAGGACGGCGGCGAAGTTCATGCTGTTGATCCCCCGACCCTTTGCTGACCCTGCATCAGGTCTCGCCCTCGGGTTCGGCCGCCGTCGCCTCCGGCGATTCCGCTTCGGCCACCATCGGCTGCGGCGCCCCCGAGGCGTTCGGCGGGTTCTTCGTCGTGCGCTCCATCCCGCGGGCGATCTGCACCAGTTCCCCCTTGTCCAGGACCATCGAGCGGACGTTGTAGGACGAGTACGCGAACTCCGGCGTCATTTCGATTGCCTCGTAGGGGCAGACGTAGACGCAGATACCGCAGTACGAGCAGAGGGCCAGGTCCAGGTAGAACTCGTCGACAATCGTCTTGCGCTCGGTCTTGTCGCCTTCGTAGCGCTCCAGGCTCACGAAGATGCACTTGTCCGGGCACTCCCGGGCGCACGCTCGGCAACCGGTGCAGACAATCTCATCCACTTCGTCGTTCCAGAGCAGACCCGGCGCCCCACGTGACCGCGGGGTCATGCGGGCCGGCTCGTACGGGTACATTTCCGTCACCGGAGCCCGCCCGGCGGAGCTCAGCGTCTCTTTGAACGCCTTCAGAATCCCGCGCATACGCCCGCTCCGCGAATAGTCTTGCTCATGCCGGGTCCGCCGTCTGGGCCAGGGCGCGTGACGGCACCGGCTTGCGCACCGGCGGGCGCTCGGGAAGCTCGAATACCTTGAGCCATTCGCGCCGGTAGAACCAGTACGCTCCCGCCAGCGACACGATCGCCAGCGGGATCGTCGGCGCCCACCCGTAGACCACAAACGTGGCCGCAACGATCAGGTTCAGCAGCGACAACGGGATCAACACCTTCCAGCACAGCCCCATCAACTGGTCGATCCGCAGCCTTGGTACCGTCCCGCGCAAGTAGAAGGTGAAGATCATCAGCGGCACGGCCTTGATGAGGAACCAGATCCATCCCGGCAGGAAAGGCCCCGCCCAACCCCCCAGGAACAGAACCGTCGTCAGCGACGCCATAATGAACACGTTCACGTACTCCGCCAGGAAGAACATCGCCCAGGCGATTCCCGAATACTCGATCGACGGCCCGCCTATGACCTCCGACTCCCCCACCGCCATGTCAAACGGCGTACGCGAGTGCTCCGCCAGCGCCGCCATGAAGAAGATCACCACCGCCGTCGGTTGAACGACCACAAACCACACGCTGTCCGCCTGCGCGTCCACGATGTCCATCAATGAGAGTGATCCGGCGAACAGCGCCACGCCCAGCACCGAGAAGACCAACGGAATCTCATAGCTGACGGCCTGCGCCACGTAGCGAATGCCGCCCAGCAGGGCCCATTTGTTGCCCGACGCCCAGCCGGCCATGATGAAGCCGATCGTGCCCAGGGCGGGTACAGCGAAGACGTAGAGCAGACTCAGGTCCAGGTTTGCGGCCACCAGTTCCCGCGTGAACGGGATCGCCACGATCACCAGGACCGACGGAGCGAAAACGACGATCGGGGCGATGAAGTAGGCCCAGGGTTCGGCGCCCGCCGGCATCAGGATTTCTTTCATCAACAACTTCACCGCGTCGGCCACCGTCTGCAGCGTACCCATCGGGCCCACGTGCCACGGCCCCATCCGGCGCTGCAGGCGACCCAGCGTCTTGCGTTCACCGTAGACCAGCACCAGCGCCAGCAGCGGCGTGATCGCCAGGCAGATGGCCACCTTCACTATGATCGTCATTACGTCGACCAGCGTCATCGGTCGGCCTCGCCCAGCACGATGTCCACCGAAGCGAAGATGACCACCGCGTCCGGGATGTACCCGCCCACCAGCATCTGCTCCATCGCCCCGGCGTGCACGAATGCCGGCGCCCGGATCTTGAGCCGGTAGGGGGTGTTCTGGCCGTTGCCCACCAGGTAGATTCCCAGCTCGCCACGGGGGCTCTCGGTACGCGAGTAGGCCTCGCCCTCGGGGAAGCGCAGCCGCCGCGGAACCTCACCAAGGAACTCGCCCGTGGCCGGCATCCCCTCCAGCGCCTGCTCGATAATTCGGATCGACTGGCGCATTTCCAAAACCCGCATCAGGTAGCGTTCGTAGACATCGCCGACGGTGCCAACCGGGACCTCGAAGTCGAACTTGTCGTAGATCGAATAGCCCAGGAGCTTCCGCAGGTCTCGTTCTATCCCGGTAGCCCGTAGCACCGGACCGGTGAGACCCAGGCTCATCGCTTCTTCAGGAGTAGTCGAGTTCAGGCCGCGCGTTCGGACCCGGAAGATCTCGCTGCCGGACAGCAGCCCATCACACTCATCGATTCCCTGTGACAACCGGGGCAGGATGGCCGCGACCGAATCCTTGAAGCCCGATGGCACATCCTGTCGCAGCCCGCCCAGCGAAAAGTAGTTGTGCAACAGGCGGGCACCGCTCACCTCTTCCAGGACATCCTGGATGACTTCACGATTCCACCAGGCGAAGATGTAGGGGGAACTGAATCCGGAATCGGTGCCGATGGCGCCGTAAAACATCATGTGGTTGGCGATCCGGTTCAACTCCGCCAGGATCACCCGGATGTACTCCGCTCGTTCGGGGACCTCCACGCCGTACAGCTGCTCCGCCGCCAGCATCAGCCCGAACTCCGTATTCAGCGCGCATAGATAGTCGGCGCGATCCGTTATCACCGCTACCTGGCCGATGCTCAAGTCCTCAGCGATCTTCTCGATGCCGCGGTGCAGAAACCCGATATCCGGACGACATCGTTGAATCACTTCGCCATCGACGACGATATCCAGCCGGCAGACGCCGTGGGTGCTGGGGTGTTGGGGCCCCATGTTGATTTCCATCGCCTGGGTCTCAAGATCCGGGACGCCGGGGTTCGGAAGCTGAGCCTCAGTCATCGGCGATCTCGGGACGAACCGGCTTCCAGACCTGGAATGGGGTCTCTCCGCGGGCCTTGAACCGCTCCACGACGTCGGGCGCCTCCCGCTGCGGGTAGTGCTTCAGCAGCGCGCCCTGCATGTCCGTCTCCAGCAGCAGCGGTTCTGGGTAGGGGTGGCCCTCGAACTGAATCAAGAACATGTCCGTGGTTTCGCGTTCGTGCCAGTTGGCCGTCGGCCAGTCCTCGCTGATCGACGGAATGACCGGGTCCGCCTCTGGCACTCGCGTTCTCAGCACCAATCCCTCGGCGTGCCAGCCGCCGAAAAAGTGATAGACGGCCTCGAGTTCCTCGTCATCCGGCCAGTGCAGGCCGCAGATGTCGTACAGCAGGCTGAATTCGATCTCGGGGTTCTCGCGGATGATCCGGGCGGCCTTGCGGATGTTGGCCGCCGGCAACTCGACTTCCACAAACTGGCGATCCTCCGCCACCGTTCCGCCGAGCGGCTCGAAACTGGCCTTCGCCCACACCGCGATCGCCGCGCGGTCGGGGGCCGGGTTCGAGGGCGCTACTTCTTGCGCCATGCACCGGCCTTCGCGTCCGCCATCACCTTCGCCTGCAACTGCACAAATCCGTCGATCAGCGCCTCCGGGCGCGGCGGGCACCCCGGAACGTAAACGTCCACCGGGATGATCTTGTCCACGCCTTCGACCACGTTCTTGTAGGAGTAGAAGGGGCCGCCACAGACCGCGCACGATCCCATCGCGATCGCCCACTTCGGCATCGGCATTTGCTCCCACAGTCGGGTGACCACCCGGGCCATCTTGCGGTTCACGGTGCCTGCCACCAGCATCACGTCCGCCTGCCGCGGCGACGCGAACGGCAGAATGCCCATCCGGTCCAGGTCGTAGTTGGCCATGTAGCTGCCGATCATCTCGATCGCGCAGCAGGCGATTCCAAACATCGCCGGCCACAAGGAGTTCTTGCGGCCCAGGGCAAACAGCTCGTCCAGCTTCAGGGTCACGATACTGGGACCCAGGCTCTGGTAAAGGCCACCGATCGGCGCGTCGCCGAGGGGTGGTCGGGCTTCCTCGTGAATCAACGGTTGGTCATCACCGGGCATGAACAGCGGCTGGTCGGGGTTCACATCTAGCGCCACTCGAACGCACCCTTCCGCCAGGCATAGATCAGGCCGAAAAACAGGATGCCCATGAATACCAGCATCTCGACGAAGGCGAACGTGCCGATTTCACCCAGGACCGCCGCCCAGGGGAACAGGAAGACGCCCTCGACCGCGAAAACCACAAAAAGGATCGCCATCAGGTAGTAGCGGATGTGGACCTGCCGCCAGCCGCCGCCGGTCGACTCCATCCCGCACTCGTAGATAGTGCGCTTGAGTCGGGAAAATTGCTGGGGAGCAAGAACAAAACCGAGACCGATGGTTATGCCAACGAACCCGATTGCCGCCACCGTTGCCACCAACAGTGGCAGGTAGCTCGCCAAGTATTCGATTTGCAGGGTGAGTAGCCTTCCTCGCCAACCCCCCGAAAAATCCGGTAGATTCTAGCCCAGGCAACCGCCGGGCGCTCCAAACAGACGAACAATCTTTCGTCGCCTCGCGATATCCGACGAGACTCCTCCGGTGGATCGCCGCCCCCGGCCCCATGATCGGCTCCCCTTCAGGCCAGGCGGAGGCCCGATTCACCACAGCCGCCGCGAAGGAAATCTCGCCGAAAGTGTTAGCGACTGAACATTCTCGGGTAGCGAAGAGGACTACGATGGCAAAGTCTTGATTCCGGCTAGATGGAATGCCGATCATTCTTCTAGACGGCAAAGTCGTAAAGGGCAAACCCATCGTGAGATGGGGACGCAAAGCCACGGGACTCACTGAGTCCGCCGGGCTGCCGGCCAGATCACATCGCCGGATTCCGGGGGGACGATTCGCTTGTGCTCCCTGCGTTCCTCATCCAATATTGCCGCCCGCTAAACGCAAGGAAGCCGAAATGACAAACAGCAACGCCGAAGTCTCTCCGACCCCGGAGCGGTTCGCACTCAGTCGCCGAACCGCCCTGCGGCTGACCGCCGGAGCCTCTCTGCTCGCCGCCGCCGCCGTGCCGGCGACCACCCTGGCCGAAGAAACGCCGCCCGCCGATCAGCCCGCCCCGGCGCCCACCCCCGCCCCGCGAGTTCCGGTTCCCGGCGAATTCCCCGGCGGACATCTCGGCGCCGACCGCCGTTTCGGCGGGGTGCTCTGTAGCGACCTCGTACTCCCCCACATCAACCAGCCCGAGAACGTCACCCAGCTCAACGTCGCCTGGACCCGCGAGCAGTTCCTCTGGGACACCATGTCCCACTACGACCCGAATCTCTTCCCCGCGATGTCCACCGACCAGAACTACCCCACCGGCATCGAAGTCAACGGCCTGCTGCAATGGGTCGCCGGCTATGCCAACGGCGGCCAGGACAAACGCATCCCGCCTAACGGGATGGACCTTCCCTGGTATAACGGCAACAACCACTGGGGCTGGATGGCCCATCACCTGGCCAAGAGCCGCCTTCCCGCCTACGACGATCCGGACGGCATTCCCCGCGCCGCCGACGGCCGAAACCCGATCTCGAAGTGGATCATCGGCAACGAGCCCGACATCTGCAATCCCGCCCACCCCGGCTACTCGTGGAACTCCGACCCCGCGACCTACCTGGCCCTGTTGCGGAACGCCTGGCTTGCGATCAAGAACGCCAGTCCCGATCTCGACGTCATCATGGCCAGCCTCGGCATCGTCGATGACATCTGCAACGTCGAAGGCGACCTGCGGACGTTCTGGCACCGCTTCCTCGAAGCGATGGATCAAGACCCGGCCGCCGCCGACAACCAGTTCTACTTCAACCACATGGGGCTCAACCTCCACAAGGAGCCCGAGCGGATCGGCGAGTTCATCAAGGCCTATCGGGAGGAACTCGACGCCGCCGGCATGGAAGACAAGGAACTCTGGCTCACCGAAATGGGCGTTCCGGTCTCCACCGACCCGATCGACCCGACCACGAATTGGAACCTCACCGCTTCCCCGATCGAGCGCATTCATTTTCTGATTCAGGGCTACGCCAACGCCCTGGCCGCCGGCGCCGACCGAATCGCCATCTACAACATGCGCAGCTTCCTCCGCGAAGATATCGCCTACCCGGTCCTGCGGCTCTGCATGAAGTACCTCAAGAACACCTACTCCCGGCAGGCCACCAAGACGCCCGACCGCTACGGGCCCTACATGCAAACCTCGCGCCGGATGGTGCGCATCGATATTCCCGGTCCCGGATTCATCACCACGGTCATCTACAACCTCAGCCCCGACGCACAGTTCATCCCGGCCGACTTCCAGACCGTCAGCGAAAATACTGTCCCCGGCATCTACAAAGTCGGGACCGAGGGCGATGAGCAGCAGCTCCAGCCCGGCTTCCAGACCTTCGGCTTCGCCGGCGCCTCCGCTCACCTGGAGGCCTGGGGCAAGAAGATCTACTCCATCGGCGGCGGCACCACCATGTACCGCTATCCCGACGGCTACCGCCTGGTCACCCCGACCATCGTCTAGACGGCAGGTCCGATTCTGCCGGGCGGAGCGGCGGGCGAGATCTAAGGCTGAGCCCGATCATGGGTCTGCGCCCCCGGCGCCGCTCGTACTGAACCCCGTCGGCCCGCGCGCTATCATTCGCGGCCGCCTCCGCCGTTCGTCGGCGCAGCCTGTTCGGCGGCCGTAAATCGGGTCTGCCGGGCGACATATCGGGCGGCCTCTCTCCGGGCGCAGCTACCCATGAAGACTGATCGCAACCGTCGGGTCGTGCGGGCTGAAAGCGAGCAACTGCTGCTCAGCGGCCTCGACCTCGTGGGCCGGGTCCTAGGCAAGGATCCGAAGGAGGAGCGCCGCCTCCTGGAACTCGACCCCGGATTCGATCCCCGCGACACCTTTCTCGTTGTCCTCGAC
>CAYYTN010000001.1:14739-49787 GCA_964474495.1 uncultured Chloroflexota bacterium | reverse complement strand
CTGATCGTCAACTACAACACTCGTTCGTTGATTGGCGACTGCCTGGAATCGCTGCGCAGCGTGGCCTATCCGGCCCTCGAGGTCCTGTGCGTCGACAACGGCTCCGCCGACGGCTCCGCCCGGATGATACGGGAAGAGTTTCCCGAGGTGCGCCTTTTTGAGTCGACCGAGAATCTGGGGTTCGTGGGCGCCAACCTGCTGGCCTATCCGCAAGCCGCGGGAGAGTACGTCCTCTTCCTCAACTCCGACACTACGGTCGAACCCGACTTCCTCGGCATTTTGGTGGATTTCATGGAGACCCACCCCGAGGTCGGCGGCTGCGAACCAAAGATCCTCTGGATGAAGGACCCGACCCGGTTGGACTCAATCGGCGACTTCCTTACCTGGTCCGGCATGCTCTACCACCACGGCTACCTGGCCCCGGATATCGGGCTGACGTCACCGGAGCCGATCTTCTCCGCCAAAGGCGCGTGCATGATGTTCCGGTCATCGCTGCTGGAGCGCATCGGTGTATTCGATGAGAAGTACTTCGCCTACTTCGAGGAGACCGATCTCTGCTGGCGGACCTGGCTCTCCGGTAGCAAGATCTTCTTCGTGCCTGATGCTCGCGTGAACCATCTGCTGGCCGGCACCTCCCGGAATACCGATTCCCACCTGGTCAATTTCCATTCATTCAAAAACCGAATCCATTCGATGCTGAAGAATCTCGGCACCGTCGAGGCGCTGAAGATTTTGCCGGTGCATCTGGTCCTTTGCATCGGCATCGCCGCCATGTACGCTCTGCGCGGCCGGTTCCGAAAATCTTCCGCGATTCTGGAGGCCCTCTTCTGGAACATCCGCAATCTGCGCGGCACTCTGGCGTCCCGCCGGGCGGTTCAGCAGGAGATTCGCCAGGTTTCGGATCGGGAATTGATGCGAACCGCCAAGGTGTCGGTTCCCCTGAACTACTTCTGGAAGCTCTACCGCGAATATGAAAGCGTCTAGCGAAGACGCCCACCGCTCCACTTCGACGGGAAGAGTGTCCTCGCTGACCGCCGCGGCTGTTCGCCCCGGGATCTTTCGGGACAACCTGGTGTTGTTTGGGCTTTCCATGGTTGTCAACGTCCTCGGTTTCGCTTTTCAGTTTGTCATGGCCAGACTTCTGACCCCGGCGGCCTGGGCTGAGATGGTCGCCGCGGTTTCGCTCCTGGCTCTTCTCAGCGTCCCTGGCACCGCGCTCAACTCGCTGGTCATCAAAGTTTCGGGTGACCTGTATGTACAGGGCCGTGGCCAAGAATTGTGGCGCTGGTTCGCCCGGACTGCCGCCAGAGTGGGCGTGGTCGGACTGGCCATCGCGGTCGCGCTAGGCATATTGAGCGGCTGGCTCAGCAATGTCCTTCAATTCGACGGAGTCGCCAGCCTGATGGTCGTGGGATCGGCGATCGTGCTGTCCCTAGTCTCCATCGTCGTGAAGGGGTCGCTGGCAGGAACGAGTTCCTTCCTCTTCTTGGGCGCGATTGGCGTCGCCGAGACCGCCTCCCGCCTTGGCGCCGGCGCCGGGATGGTGTTGTTTGGGTGGGCAGCGGCCGGCGCGGTGGCCGGCTCTTCGGTCGGGGCCGCCGTGGCCGTGGTCGGCGGGGCCATCTTTCTTCTTCGCGTTACCCGCCGAACTCATGACTCGCGCGATACAGAGACCCAAATCGTATTGGGCGGACGCGATCAACTGCGCGTCCTGGGCATCTCATTCGCGCTAGCCATCGTCATGAATGCCGACATCTTGTTTGTAAAAGGCTATTTCACCGAGATTCAGGCGGCCAACTATTCGGCTGTCGCCTTAATCGGGCGGACTCTCTTCTTCGCCACCTCGCCGGTATCCATCGTGCTGCTGCCGCATGTGATTCGGCAGTTCTCCACCGGCCAATCGATAGTGCCCAGCCTGCTCGTGAGCGTCGGTCTGATCGGCGCCATCGTGGCAGTTGTTGCTCTGACAGTGCTCATCTTTCCAACACAAGTCTTCGCCATCGCCTTCCCGGACCAGTTCGATCTAAACCAGACCCTACTGTCCATCTACATCGTGGCCGGAACGCTGCTATCGCTGAGCTACGCCCTGGCCCATTTGCACATCGGCGCCGGGAACCTGCGGCCGTGGCGCCTGATGCTGGTGGCTATTGCCGCCATGCTTGCGGCCATGTTCCGCTGGCACAACTCGGTGCAAGACCTTGCCACCAGCCTCACGATCACCCTCGCCATCACCACGGCCTACCTGGCCGTTGAAACGTACCTGCTCATCCGACGATCAGCATCCCACCCCACCGCCGAGACCATCTCCGACTAGCTACCCTCTCGTTCGAAACACTGGTGGGAGTCCGGCCGCTCGGTAAAGTGCGGTTGGGCAGCGAACTCGCCTACACCCGAAACCGGGCTATTAGATGCCTATTCCTGAGTTGGGCCCCATGGCTTAGTCCTCAGTAGAATTGGCCCAGCCAAACGGAAAGGGGGCAGATCTCAATTGTCGACTATCCATGCGGGATTGCCCGTGTCAAAGAAGCCCCGTCGCTACATCGAACCCCCGCGCGCACTCAGCGTGGAAGATGCGCTGAGCCAGTTCGCCCGCCCGGAATCGACCTTTTTTAAGATCCAAATCTTGCGGCCCTTCAGCGTCTATTCCAGCACTGCCTACAGCTCAGTCATGATTTTGCCCATCGGGCCGGCCTATATCGCAGCCGCGCTCGACGCTGCCGGCTACGAGGTTGACATCATCGATTCCCAGGGAGAGGGGATCATGGAACTCCGGTCTACCGCCGACGGTCGCCACAAGACCCAGGGGTTGAACGCCGAAGAAATCATTCAGCGAATCGATCCGGATGCTGGTGTCCTCGGGGTTTCGTTGATGTTCTCTCAGGAATGGCCGCTCCACCGCGAATTGTTGAGGCAGATCCACGCGGCCTATCCAGATCTCACCATCATTGCGGGCGGCGAGCACAGCACGGCGATGCCCGAGCTCCTTCTTGGCGCGGGAGTCGGAATCAAGTACGTCGTGAAAGGTGAGGGCGAGATGCCCTTCCTTGAACTCGTGCACAAGCTGGCGACAGGCGAGTCACCGCAGAGCGTCGGCGGGCTTGCATACCTTGACACCGATGGTCGGCTGGTTGACAACGGTCTCAGCCGCCGAGTCACCGACATTGACAACCTGCCAGGTCCCGCCTGGCATCTCTGCAACGTCAACGCCTATTTCAGCGGCAACTGGAGCGCTGGCATCGGACGAGGCCGGAACATGCCCATCCTCGCGACCCGCGGTTGCCCCTATCAGTGCACTTTCTGTTCGAATCCAACGATGTGGACCACGCGCTATCTCATGCGTGATCCAGTCAAAGTCGTCGATGAAATCGAACAGAATATTTCCCTGTATCAGACCAACAGCATCGATTTCGCGGACCTAACCGCTGTTGTCCGCGCTGATTGGATTCTGGACTTCTGCCATGAGCTCGACCGACGGGGTCTGAATATCAGCTGGCAGTTACCTTCTGGAACCCGCTCAGAGGCTCTCAATGAGGACACTCTGCGCGCGCTATTCAAATCCGGTTGCGCGTTCCTCGTATTCGCACCTGAGAGCGGCTCACAGGAGACCCTGGATCAGGTTCGCAAGCGACTCGATCTCGACAACATCGTCACGACCGTTGGCGCCGCAGTTCGTATCGGCCACACCGTCAAAGTCAACTACATCATCGGACTTCCCGAGGAAGGCCGGCGCAGCATCTGGAAAACGGTCCGTCAGGTGATCCAGGTGGCTCTGAAGGGAGCTCACGACTGCAACGTCGCAATCTTCACGCCCTACCCCGGCTCGGAGCTTTATCACGAATTGCGGTCCAGCGGCGAAATCCCTGACCCCGATGACGCCTACTTTCACAAGCTGCTCGTCCAATTCGACTTCACTATCATGGCGTCCCACTGTCGGGCGGTTCCAGGTTGGGAACTTGCCATCTACCGCTTCATCGCGATGGCCTCTTTCTACTCACTGGCGTACCTCCTCCACCCGGGCAGGATCTGGCGGGTTGTCCGTCAGCTGCGCGGAGCTAGTTTCCAGGCCAACAACCTCTTTGAACAACGCGTCCACGACTTCCTGGTCCGCCGCAGAATGGGACGCCGATAGCCGCGTCCGTTATAGCCCCGAGAGCGATCGTCCGGCTCGGGATGCCCCGCCACCGGGGACCAGCGTCGATCACGCTACCGGGTACAGGACGTAGGCTGCCCATACCAGAGCGAGCGTCAGGTCCGCTCCGAAAACGCTAGCCGCAAACGAATCCATCTTGAGCCTCAGGGCCCGCCCAATGCTGCCTAGTACGACCGCCAGACTCCCGGCAAGAAGGCCAAGCACCGCCAGGAGGGCCATCCCGATGAGCGGGTCCGCGGCGAAGATGCTCCGAAAGAAGGTCAGCGGGCGAACCGTCTGCTCGAGCCGGAGGTTGCTGGACCAGTCGTCTGCTGACCGGCCCTCCTGGTCGCGGAACGTCTCACCGGAAATCCCCGATCCAGCCCGCATCGGCAGGTAGATTTCGCCTTCCGCTCCCTCCGCGGGCTGGACCTCGATTTCGAACAGCCGACCCTTCGAGTCCGCGATCGGGACAAACGAGATTGCCGGCTCGGAGATGCCCGCGCGATCAATCAGCTGCCGGGACTCGGCGATCACCTCTCCGCTATCATTCCGAATCCTCAGGTTGAGGGGAAAGCCAGCCGTTGAAATGCCTCGCGCATCTACGGTCACCGTCACGCGGCTGAGATACGGGGCCGGCGCAGCGAAACTCTGCCCGACCCCGGCGGCCAACGGACCGTAGGGGAACGCATACTCCTCCTGCACAAATGAGATCGGTAGATTCCGGTCCTGCCCGAGGAACAGCACACCGAGAAACAGCACCGCCGTGACCCCGGCAAACGCAAGCAGCCTCGAAGCGATCGCGGGCACGATCGACCTACTATCCGCATCCGAGCGGTGCGTCCGCGGGCGGGGCTGAGATATCATCTTCCGCGCGATGGACACAGCAGCGCGCCAGCCCGACTTTTTCGACCCTACTCAAAGGGTCTCCAACGGCAACAGAGGCGGGCCTTGATCTACCTGATCGGCCTGCTGCTCTCAGTTGCCTCCTTCCTGCTGCAAACCTGGCCCCGGTTCCGAAATCGCCTTTTCGGCGTGGACACCTGGCGCCACCTGGTGATGGCCGACTACTACCGGCGGAAGCGCAGCGACCCCGCCGTAGTTTTCGATCGCTACCTGATTCCCGAACCATCCGACTATCCACCGATGCTGCGCTGGCTGCTGTCGTTGTTTCCCCTAAGACTACTGGAGAAATCGCAGTGGCTGGTGAGTCCGATCTTCGATTTCACGCATTCGTTCATGGTTTTTGTCGTGGCGTACTCATTCACCGAGAATCTCTGGGCATCAATCGCGGCCCAGGCAGCCTACGCCCTGGCCCCGATAGTTGTTATGGCGAACTCCAGTCTGACCACCCGACCGCTCGCGTCACTGATGTTCACCGGGTTGATGCTAACCAACCTTGCCTTCACCGCAACTGGGGAGTGGGCTTGGTTACCAGCATCCCTGCTCGCGGGTACCTTGCTATTTCTGACCCACCGGATGGCTCTGCAGGCTCTCGTCGTCGCCACGGTAGCGCTGAGCCTGTTCTTTCTGACGCCGTACTACCTGCTATCGGCACTCGGCAGTTGGCTCCTGGCGATTGTGGTCTCGCGTGGGCTCTACTGGCAGGTCTTCAAGGGGCACCTTGCCATGCTCAACTGGTGGCGCGGGAACATCCACAATCGCTTTGCCCACCAGATCCGGGGGCTTCCCGGCAAAGGCGAAGACAGCGCCGACCCTGTCTTCAAGATCTACCAGGCCATCCGCAAGGCCCCATTCGTGGCCGTCTTCAGCGCCAACGCTTTCGTGATCTTCGCCATCGTGGCGGCGATCAACCAGGTCCTCAGTTTCGCCATCGCCGGCCCGGTCGCCTGGCAACAGGAATTCGAGTTCCTTCTCGTTCTTTCGCTGAGCCTGATGGTTGCCGGAATCCTCATCCGCCAAATACCGGCGCTGGAGTTCATCGGTGAGGGTGAGCGCTACGTAGAGTATGGGGTGTTTCCGGTCGCGCTCATCGTCGCCGGGTTGGTCTCCACCGCGTCCCCCGGGTGGGGAATCGTGCTCGCGGTATCCCTTGTGACGGTAGCGTTGCTCGGAGGCCTGGCCCCGGCCCTGTTCATTCAATACCGCGTGGTCGCCCGTGATGTCGACCGCTCGGTGACCCCGGCCCTGCTGGAAATCATGACCAGGTTGGATTCGCTGGACCGCCCGGCAAGACTAATGACCATCCCGCTCGCCCTGGCGGATTCCGCCCTGCAGTTCTCTGCCGCTAAAGTTCTCAGCACAGATAGTTCTCTCGGCCACCTGCATCACTATGACGACTTCTTTCCACTTCTACAGGTACCGATTACCGACATATTTGATCGCTGGGAAATCGATCATCTGCTGATAAACGAAAACTACGTGCAACCGGGCGAACTGGGCCTCGACGAGACAACCGTGGCACTTCGATCCGGCAACTTCTGTCTACTCAAGGTTGACGGCCGAAAGGACCCCAATAGTTGAACATCCTGATAACCGGCGGAGCTGGCTTCGTCGGCTCCTTCATCTGCGAATCCCACCTCGAGCGCGGGGACTCGGTTGTCGCGCTGGATCTCTCGGACGGCTCCAAGATAAACCACCTGTTGGACAATCCCGATTTCCGATTTCTCCAGGGTTCGATCACCGACGAACTGCTCATGGACCGCGAAATCCGCGCCTGCGATGTGATTTACCATCTGGCCGCGATCGCCGATCCCAGGGTGTACGTTGAGGATCCGCTGCGCACCATGGAGATGGACCTGGTCGCCGGCCTGCAGGTTGTAGAGGCGGCTTCCCGCTACGGCAAGAAGATCGTCTTCACTTCCACCTCCGAGGTCTACGGTCGAAACCCCAAGATCCCCTGGGCTGAAGACGACGATCGGGTGCTCGGCTCGACTTCCGTCAACCGCTGGTGCTACGCCACTTCCAAGGCCGCGGTCGAACATTTCATCCTCGCCCATCGGCAACGGAACGCGCTGGAGTTCGTTATCTTCCGACTCTTCAATGTCTACGGACCCCGCCTCGACTCGCTGGGCGCAGGGCGGGTGATCCCGATCTTTCTGCACCGTTTCTTCAACGGACTGCCGGTGCAGGTACACGGCGACGGCCGGCAGACCCGCACCTTCTGCTACGTCGAAGACGCCGTCGAGGGGATGGTGCAGAGCGCCATGTCACCGGCTGCGGCCAACAGCATCCTGAACGTAGGCACCGACCGGGAGGTGAGCGTCCTAGAAATCGCCGAGACCCTCAAACGCCTGGGTGGATTCGATTCCGACATCGAGTTCGTCACCCACGAATCGGTGTTCGGAACCAGCTATGAGGATATTCCGCGCCGGGTGCCCGATCTCAGCCGTATACACGGTCTTGTCGGCTGGAGCGCCGAGACCTCCCTGGATGACGGTCTCGAGAAGACCATCGAGTACTTTCGCGACCAGGCCGGCCGCAGCATGTACAAGTAGCGGCCTGAGCGCGGCCGCCTCCGATCAGGCAGGGTGAAATGACGATCTCGTACCGTTACTGGCGGCCCGACGACGATGCCCAACTATGGCCGATGATCGATTCACTCGGCTGGCTCAGCGAGGCCCGCTACGCCGACAAATTCAACGACACCGGCTTGCTGGAGGATTCGATCGTCGTCGCCGAGACCGATGGGGAGATCGTTGGTCATTGTCTTATCGCCGTCCGCACTCTGCTCCACGGTGAGGCGAGACTCAGGTTCGGCAACGTTGGCCAGGTCCTGGTCAAGGACACCCATCGCGGACAAGGCATCGGGGCTCAGCTCTACGCCCGGACGGTGGAGTTCGCGAACCGGCATGAACTCGCGGCAATATGGCTGGTGGCCCACCCAACCCGTGGGCCGGCGTACGAGATGTATCGGCGCCGCGGATTCGAGGTCGTGCAGGGACGCATGGCGGCAATCGGCCGGGTTGGTCGCGCACGCCCAGAGCTGGCCGTGCAAGGAGCCCTGCCTGCGGAGCGCGGCATCATCTCCGATCTCCGGCGCGCCTATGCCGCTACGACCGCCGGGGTGGAAGATCGCAACACCGATGTATCGAACGGCACCGCCTGGCACCTCGTCCGGGATCAAGATACGCCGGTCGCCGCCGCCGCGGTCCGGTACGTGGACGACCTCTGGACCATATCGTCGCTGCTCTACGCAACCGGGGACAATCCGACAACGTATCTGGATGCGGTCGCCGCCCAACTGGACCTGGACTCGTTCCAACTCCATGGCTCGCCGCACGGTCATCTGGTCAGGGCGACACCCGGGCTCCCCTGGGAAAAGCGCAGCGGCGAGAACCTGATCTACATCGTGTCGTTGGAGAGGCTTTGCCGACAACTCTCCCCGTTCTTGCGAGCTCGCGGTCGCGAACTCCGCCTTGGCCCGGCACGGTTGGCAATTTCCGCCCGAAACGAGCGAGTGACCCTGGAGTTCACCGGCGGAGAGATCACGTTTGCCGACGCCCGTCCGGAAGACTCCGAATTGAACGTCGTTGCTGGTGGACTGCCGTCGGTCCTGTTCGGCGTAAGCGATATCCCCGAAGCGGTGGCAGCAGGCACGGTCAAGTTCAGCGACGAGGGCCTGAATCTGAAGACCGCTTCGGCCTGGCTATCGCCGTTTGACTACTGCGACTTCACGCAACTGGCGGGCTGGTAGGCGGTTCTTGCCGCAGAGCCCTCGCCGGAGCGCGGATCCAGCGGCTTACGCGCAAACATCATCAGCGTATCCCCACCCCCCAGCAAATCGAATAGCTGGTCCATTGCGAAAACCGCCACTCGACCCGGGGTGGATGCAAGCCACGGGTGGCGCCCGGTCATGGTTCCCACCGAGCAGCTGTGAATCTCCATCGGCAACATCCCGCCCGCCCGGACAGCCCGCTCGAACGTGGCCCGGGTGAAATGAACCAGATGGGCCGGGACGTCCCAGCCCGGCCAGCGGGATCCGGTCAGACGTGCTGTAAAGCCTCCAGCGTTAGGCACTTGCAGAATCGCCCAGCCGCCAGGTCGCAGGAGCTTCGCAATCTCGCCCAACGCCAATCCGGCGTCAGGCACGTGCTCGAGAACGCTCCATAGCCGCACAACATCGAACTCGGCCGGCCCAAAGGGATGGTCCTCGAGCGAGCCGGCCAGAACATTCAACCCGAGCCGTCCGGCATTCTCGACCGCGACCTGCGAGGTTTCGATTCCCGTCACCTGCCATTCGGCCTCGCGCGCATCCAGCAGGAAGGCGCCGTCTCCGCAGCCAACGTCCAGCAGCTTCCCCGGCGACAATCCCGGCGGCCCCCAGCCAAATCGGCGCCGGGCGACCAGCGAAGCCAGGCGGCCCTGCAGGCCAGCGCCACCGGCGGCAAAGTGGTGACGCACCACCAGGGACCGGACGGCGCTGCGCGCCCGTTCGATGAGCGGCTGGTTCGGCGTTCCCGTCGCCGAGGCCTCAACGGTCGAGTAGTAGTTCCCAGAATCGTAGACCTGCCGCAATAACTCTGGAGTCGGCCAGGGTTGGGTTTGTAGCAGCCCGCAGCCCGCGCACCGGGCGATGTGATAGCTGGCCCCGTCCAGATACGGAGAACTCGGCTCCAGCCCAGTTCTATGCCGATGGGGATCGCCGCATACCGGGCAAACCGGAGCAGCAGGGGCAAGATCCGGATCTCTCTGCGCCAACGGGGGATCATTAGGGGTCATTCGGAAAGCCTAGCCGAATTTGGCGATCGAATACCGGGAAGAAACAGGCAGGGCAGGTGATTGCTTTTGATCTGACTGACCTCCTTCGGGCCGCTAAACTTGTTGCCATACCGGAAGGCATCTTCCACCGGGGGTGCACCGGCAAACGTGGCCTGCACAAAGAGCTTAGGGACCAGTTTGGCCAGAGACGGAAACTCGGCGGATCACGCCGTAAGCCCGACCTACATTCTCGGAATCAGCGAGGCGCACAACTGCACAGCTGCACTGTTGCGCGACGGGGAGATAATCGCCGTCGCCAGTGAAGAGCGGTTCACCCGATTCAAGAACGACACCGGATATCCGCGGCAGGCGATCCAATATGTCCTCGATTTCGCCGGGATTCCGTCGGAACGGCTAGACCTTGTTGTTCTGACCTACAAGAACCCATACCCCCACTTTGGCGTGGCCATCGATCACGTCGATCCGGCCACTCAGGCCGCCGAGACCGGCGCCCGCCGGGTCACCTCACTGCGTCGTGCGGTGCATCGCAGCGCACAGTTCATATACGGCATGGGAAATTCGAACCGGGTGGCCTCGCGGGTGCTGGATGTCCTGGAAAAGAACGTTTACGAGCGCGTCTACGCTCCGACGGTTTGGCCGCGTTTGCGGCGGATTCAATACCGTGACCTGGCCGAAGAGCTGGGCCTGCCGGAATCGAAGATCCAGTCTGCCGACCATCATCTCTGCCACGCAACATCGGCCCTTTTCTTTGGACCGACTCCGAGTGGGCGGACGCTCGTACTCACGTTGGACGGCGCCGGCGATGATTGTTGCGCCACAGTTTCCGTGGCCGAGAACGGCACCATGACCCGGGTCGCCAAAACCGCCAACCTCTATTCCCTTGGCATCTTCTACACCCTCGTCACCCGCGCTCTGGGAATGAAGGCTGGGGAGCACGAATACAAAGTCATGGGGCTGGCTCCCTACGCGGACGAAGAGGGCGTGAAACGAGTTCTGCCGATCTTTCAGGAACTGCTTCATGTAGACGGGCTGCAGTTTCGAGGGCCGACCTCGACCCGGGCTGCCGGACATCGCCTGGAGGCCGCCCTACGTCGCCAACGGTTTGATTGGGTTGCCGGGGCAGCCCAACAACACTGCGAAGACTTGATGGAAAAGTTTGCCCGAAATGCCCTGCGGGAGACGGGAGCGGTGAACCTGCTTGCCGCCGGTGGCGTCTTCATGAACGTGAAGGCCAACATGCTTCTGAAGGACCTACCTGGACTCCAGCATTTCGGCGTGTGCCCAAGCGCCGGAGACGAATCAACCGCGATCGGCGCCGCCTACAACGGCTATCAACTCCTCACCGGAAAGACGCCGGCGCCGCTGGACAGCCTCTACCTTGGCCCCGACCTGGTCCCCGCCGAAATCGACGGTGCCATCCGCGATTTCGGGTTGGCTGAAACCTGCGGGGTGCGCCAACCGGAAGACGTGGATCTGGAAACGGCCAAAATGCTGCAGGACGGCCAGATTGTCGCCCGATGCCAAGGCAGGATGGAATTTGGTGCCCGCGCGCTGGGCAACCGCTCCATCCTCGCCAACCCTTCAGACCCCGAAGTGGTGCCCATCATCAACCATCAGATCAAGCAACGTGACTTCTGGATGCCGTTCGCCGGGACCGTCCTGGACGAGAGCCAGGACCGCTACATCAAGAATCCTGGGCAGGTGCCCTCGCCCCACATGATGACGGCCTTCGAAACAGTGCCCGAGGCACACGACAGCCTGGCGGCCGCGATCCATCCGTTCGACAAGACGATGCGCCCCCAGATCCTGCGGCAATCAGACAATCCCGAATACCACGGGCTGATCAAAGCGTTCGAGGGCATGACCGGCATCGGGGCGGTGTTGAACACCAGTTTCAACCTCCATGGTGAGCCGGTTGTATGCAACGCGGCCGACGCCGTGAAGACATTCGTGGATTCGGGTCTACGGAATCTATCCATCGGGCCCTACATGATCTCCAAGACCCGAGATGACTAGGCCATCGGTAGTGCCCCAACGCCGCTGGATCTCCCTCGGACAGCGTTTTCTGCCGTCCCCGGCCCTGGCTGTCGTTCTGCTAGCCGGGCTCGCGCCGCTGTTCTGGGTAAAGTCAGGCTACGTGGCCAAGGCCGAAGATTTCATCCTCCCTATGACTCTCGATCAATGGGCAGAATTTTTTAGCACCTGGCAATCCCGCGTCGGTTTCGGTTCAAGCCCCGATGATCGTCTGCCTGCGGTGTTCTTCCTCTTCTGGCCCGCCCTGTTCCGTGCCGTCGGTGCATCCATCGAGCTTGCCCAGCGGCTCCAGTTCGCACTTTGGTTGTCGGCTGTGGGGCTCTCCATGTACGTCCTAATGCAGTACCTGACCACTTCCCGAATAGCGTGGGTAGCCGCCAGCCTCGTTTACATGTTCAATTTCTATCAGGAACCACTCTGGCAGGGCGTCAACATTGCCAACCTCAGCGCATTAGTCGCACTACCGCTTTCCCTGGCAGTGACCATTTCATTCACGCGGAATGGTCGATTGCTGACTAGTGCGGCCCTTATAGCTTTGATTACCGTGGTCGGATCTGGTGTCGGAGCCAACCCGCCCATGGCCCTGATCGCGATGATCCCCGTTCCCCTCTACATGATCATGTATATGATCCATCGATTCGCGACCGGCCGGGCCCTGCAAGCACGTCGAATGCTCATGCTGGCGTCAATCGCCCTGGTTCTTATCGTGGCAGTCAACGCCTACTGGCTCGTACCGCAGTCCGTCGGACTCATTACCGGCGGACCGGGACAAAATTTTATCGGTCGCACGAAGGACGTTGGACTTGCCCAACTCACTCACCTCTCCAGCTATACCAATCCGCTCAATGTTTGGCGGATGCAGGGCGCCTGGGTCTGGTACGGCGGCTTCAAAGGCGTCCCGTATGTTCCCTACGCGGCGGGGTACTTTCAGAATCCGCTACTTATCGTCGGGAGTTTCCTGCTTCCACTGGTTGCCCTTGGCGGTCTCGCCGTCCAGAGAGATCGCAAATGTCTGTATTTCGGCTTCGTGGCATTCCTCGGGCTAGTCTTGGGCAGTGGCATCAACGGTCCGTTCGGTCCGATCTTCGCTTTGCTGTGGAAAAATGTGCCTCTTTTCTGGGTCCTGCGGAGCCCCTGGTACAAAGCCACTTCCCTGACAATCCTTGGCTTTGCGCCATTGGCCGGTCTCTTCGTCGCCGCGACCACGGCATCCATAGGCCAGTTCCTGGCCAGCTCGCGCTTCGGTCTCCGCTATGGGCGGACCGCCCGGACCCTGTCAGCGAGCTTCCCTTTGCTCCTGGCGGTGCTCTATCTCCTGTACACAATGCCCATCGTCCGGGGGCGCTTCTTCATTCAGCGTCCCCTAGATTCTCCCCTGAGCACCCTTCAAGTTCAGATGCCAGATTATCTTGTCGAGGCAGCGGCCTGGATGAATGAACACCCGGGCGACTACCGCGTGCTCTCGTTCCCTCCTGCGCTACGGCTTACGACCGATTGGGGCTATACCGGCTACATCCCACCGGTCGGCGAGCTAACTACCGAGCCCTTCATCAATCTGGTCGAACCGTCTGAGATGCAAGCCTACCTGTATGCCCAGACGCTGGGCACTCGGACTGTTCCCATTGCCCGGGTCGCCGGGAGGTCTGGCATCGGCTATTTCCTTCACCAGCGCGATGTCGTCCGACCGGAGTTTGCGGACAATTTAGACGAGTACATTGATAGGGTCCTGGAGTGGCAAGGGATCGATGAGGTGGCCCGTTTTGGTCCGCTGATTTTTTTCGCTGTCCCCGATGTTCGAGACCTCGTCTGGGGTTCGCCGCTTACAGTTCTCACGCTGACCGGGCTCCAGTCTCTTAGTCCGCTTACGAACAGCCTGGCTGATCCTGACCCTGCCATCGTCATGATCGACCCTTCTGGGGAAGATTCCACTACCGCACAGTTCGCTAAAGATATACCTCCGGCGAGCATCCTGCGCCTCGGGAATGGTTTCAACGAGTTTCTTGCGTTCAAGAGCAATGAGAGCAGCCTGACTATTCCGCCGGGGTCCAACTCCGTGGACATGGAGATATCGGTCGACGGAACGTACGAGCTTTGGGAGCTAGTCACGGAGGCGAACTCTTCTAGCCTTTCCGGGTTCGACTTTGTCAACCGTGAACTCCTTCGGCAAGATGTGTTTCCCACCCCCAAAGGCCCTAGGGCTCCGTCCATCGACGGCAAACCGCTAACCCTCGACCCGTTCGCCGATGTATTCGAGCTTCCCGATTCCTGGGTCTACTGGGGTAGTTTTGAAGGGGTTCAGGGCAGCAGCACACTCAAATTAGGATTCCCTTCGCCGGCTCCTGACGGGCTTCGGCTCGTCCTTGTTCGCGCAGCCGATCGGATCGCTCTGGACAATAAGATGCTAATGGACAGCGAGTCTAGTGTTGCGTTTCCCGGCAGCTCTGAGCTCGGTCTCACCCCTGGACAACAATTCCCAAGTTACATCTACCTTTTCGGCCGCATCACTCCCCAAGATATTGTCGATCTCCCGGTCGAGATGCGGGTAACGATCGCGCTCAAAGATAACTGGGACGAGCTCGAGACAGGAGTCGAGGGATTAAGCACACGGCGCCTTCGAGCGGTGCAGAAATACTCACCCCACCTAGAGATTTCCAACCAATCAGGATCTGCACAAACAATCGCCATGGTTCTTCGGCCGACCCCGATTGGGACCATTCCCAGGTCCCTTTGGATTAACGTGGGAGGTGCCTTTCATTCGATCTTCCTCCTTCAGCCTTCGATACCTCGGGAAGTATTAGTCCTCTCAATCGACATTGAACCTGGGACAACCTTTGTGAATCTCTACTCCCCTGAGGGAGACGCGCTTCTGTCGGACGGGAGCTTTGCCAGTTTCGAATACGAAATGCCGGTCGTGATCGGGACGATCAAACGCGAGCGAACCTTCCATGTTGCAGAGGGCGGCAACTATCGCCTTGGGGTCCATCTGACGTACCAGTCGTCTGCCAGCCCTGACCATCACGATCTGCTGAACGCTCTGACTATCGACGGGGAGGACTTGCTCCCTGTCCTCACCGGGGACGATAAGTTTCGGATCGCGACGACCACCGTGAATCTCTCGGCCGGGCCACACACACTGATCATCGACCAGAAACTGGGTGCATCCATTCCCGTGACACTGGTGCCCATCCGATCGGAAATCACCGACCACCAGGATCTGGTCATCCAGTATGAATCCATTTCCAGCAGCCTTATCCGCGCGTCCGTGCGAACTGAGCGTCCGACCATGATCATGCTCAACGAACTGTTCGACGACCGTTGGGAAGCCACTATCAATGGGGTCCCAGTTGAACCTCATTTGAAAGTGAATGGGTTTGCCAATGGCTTCTTTGTCGACCAAGTCGGAGAGTACGAAATCGAGTTCAAATTCAACCTACAGCCTCTCGCCGACGCCACCAGAAATATCTCCGCCGCTAGCATCGCCGCCCTGGTATCGCTATTACTGATAAGGCTTGCACGCGACCGGGTGGCCCGTAGGACCCGTCCCCCAGAAGACACCGCGTCTTGACCGGGCGCCGTCGAGTATTCACCCTGGCAGCTTGGGCCGGTTTAGCTCTTCTCGCCGTAATCGCAGTTGTAAGTCAACTCACCCTTCGTCGCAACGTACAACTTTGGGAGATCGAGCGGGCCTATCAAGAAGTGGTGTACCTGGAGCCTGGTGGCAGCGTGAGCCAGCGTATCGAAACGCAAATTGGGGATATATCCGGTTTTGCAGCCCTCGTGCGACCTTCTGATTCTCGGCGGCTAGCCTACGTCAACCTGCGGATTCGGCGGTCGGGGGGTGATCGTGAGATCCTTCGAGAGTCCGTTCAGCGTACCAACGGCCCAAACCACCAGGTGGTGACCGCGATCCCGTTGCCACCAATCCCGGCCGACGATGGGCCGTACCTTGAGTACGAGATGGAAGTGGCCGCCTATTCTCCAGGCGGCCTTGTTGTCCTAGGCAGCGAACACCTCTACGACCTGCCGCCAAACCAGCTGACAATCAACGGCGCCGATACCCTTCCCGATCTCCGAGCGCTGGTCTCGCCAATCGCCTCCGTGAGCGCCTGGTCGCTTATGCGCGACACCATCGGGGTCGACCCGATCCGATCGGCGCTCTACGTCCTGGCGATTGCCGTCGCCAGCGCCGGCGGGATAGCACTCGGTGCATTGACCCTGCGGCATATCCGAGCCACCGTCATTTCCCCGCTTCCATTCATCGCCCTCGTGCCGGTCATGATGGCCCTCATCTTGACGGCCGCTGCCGCGACCTTCGCCGAGCAGTTCGGCGAGGGCTTGCAGTCCACCCTCATCGCCACCTATTGGAATACGGCCTTGGCCTACGCATGGCTCCTGGACACCGCGCTCCTGATGATCTGGCTGGCATATCGCTGGGTTCACAACCAGGGAACGCGGAAGGTCCCCCTCAGAAAGATGCTCCTCCCCGCGGTGCTGTGGCCACCGCTCCTGGCCGCCACTCTGACCCTCCTCGGGCTGTCCATCGGCTTTGCGCTGCTGAAGATGGACGACGCGGGCAATGTTTCCGGGGCACTCGCCGAGATCTCGCTCGGGCTGGCCCTGCTCCTCGGCATGGCCGCCTCACTGCGTTCCGAGGCGTAGCCTGAAAATGCGAGATTCCGCCCGACTCGGCGGCGTCCTCATGACCTTCCATCGATCTACCTACGCGGTTCCGGCCCTGATCGTTGCCCTGGGGCTCATCCCTGCACTCTGGGCTCCTTGGGACACCATCCTGATATCCGAGGATCTGGCCCTGCCGCGTACGCCTCAGCAATTCTTCCTCACGCTGCATTCCTGGAACCCCGTTCTCAACACCGGCACCCCGTATAACGTCGCTCACACCGCCATCCTCACGTTCGCTCAGCAGGCCGGTTTGCAGGCAGTTGGATTCAGCCCGGCCGTCACCCAGCGCCTGATCATGATTCTCTGGATGACCCTGTCCGGCCTGGGCGTGTACGTGCTTGTACGAGCGCTGTTCACCTCCCGGCTGTCCCGTGGTCAATGGCAGACCGCCGCTGTGGTCGGGGCAAGCTTCTACATGTTCAATCTCTTCATCGAACACGCCTGGCGCGGATTCAACATCGGCGTGCTCACCGCTCAGACCGCCCTGCCGTTGCTGCTCACGCTGCTCTATCTGGGTTTCAAAGGGCGCATATCGTCCCTCCGCCTGGCCCTCTACACGGCACCGGTTGCCCTGTGGTCCTCGGGGGTGGGCGTGAACCCCCCACTCGTGCTGGTCTTCGTCGCCGCGATTGCCGCGTTCGCGCTGGCGTATCTGCTGTTTTCAACCGATGGCCGGCTGAGTTCCCGCCTGGTCCCGGTATTCCGCACGGTAGGCATCCTGGTGACCGTTTCGATCTTGATCAACGCATTCTGGATCATTCCCTTCGTCGGGCAAATCCAGGCAACCACGACCGGCGAACTCACGACTTCCAGCGAGCTCGCATCAAACTGGCTAGGCGGTTTGTCCGCAAACACGTCCTTCGCCAAAGTGCTGCGTTTTCAGGGTGATTGGACCTGGTACCAGGGTTGGAACGAGCCGTACCGCCCCTATGCCGACACCTACGAAAATTCCGCGACCCTGGCGATCCTCTCCTGGGTGGCCCCGGTTCTGGCTCTAGCTGGACTCGCCGGGCGCGGGAGACGGCTCCGCCTGTTCTTCGGCACCGTCACCCTCTTTGCCCTCCTATTAAGCATGGGCACCCATCCGCCGATGGATCGGATCTATCTCTGGCTGGTGCGCAATGCGCCCCTGTTCTGGATCATCCGCAGCCCCTGGTTCAAGTTCGCCCTGGTCACCAGTCTCGGTTTTGCGGTTCTCGGTGGGCTTGGCGCCGCGAACATCACCGGATGGCTGCGACAGGCTTCGGCGCAGTCGCGAATCGGCAGGCAACTTGGCAGCCCCACCTCGGCCTTTGTTGCCTTCACTCTCGTCGCCACCAACCTCATCTATGCCTACCCCGTCACCACCGGTCAGATGTTCCCGCCCGCCGCGGTCCGTGAGCATCTGCCTCCCAATCGGATGCAAATCCCGGACTATGTTGCAGAGGCATCCCGCTGGCTCGACGAGAACGCTCACGGCGGGCGAGTCGCGGCGCTGCCCGAGACGACCATCTGGGCCGACCAGAACGGTTTTGTCGGAGGCTCTCCGGCACTCACGCAGCTTGGTGTCACGCCGATTGTCTACCCGTTTCAAACGGTCTCCGGTTCCCTCGTTTCAGCCACCAACGCGATGTTGAACGACATCGCCTACGAAGCGATCTACCGGGCAACCACCCGACGGGCTGACGAAATCCTGAAACTGATGAGCGTCCGCTATTTCAACCACGAAACGGGTATCAAATATTGGTTGTACTCCGGCGATGTCGACTCCGCCGACTGGGTGCGTCTCCGGCTAGAGAAGCAGCTGGGTATCCATCCGGAGGCCACTTTCGGAGATTGGGACGTGTACTCCGTCGATAACCCTCTGCCGAAGTTCTATCTGGCTTCGGGGCTGTCCCTCGTCGCCGGCGGAGTCGAGGCCATCCCGACCATGGCCGGGATGGATCTGCTTACCGCTCCGGCGCTGCTGTTCTCGGAACAGCAGACCCCCGAAAGTCTCTCCCGAGCGATGGAGTCACCGTTGCTCCGGGAGATCCTGTTCTTCGCCAGCGGGCCCGAGGAGCTCGCCCTCGACCTTATTCCGGCTGAGTATCGCCATCCGGTAGCGCGCAGCGGCATTCCGGTGGCATTTACCGTTGGTGAAACCGCCGAGTATCGTGTCTGGTTGCGATCCCCGAACCGTAACCGCTTTCCTTCGGGTGACCTCGCCGTGGACGGTCGCCCCCTCGATCTAAGTTCGACCCCGTCCTCCGCGACACCATTCTGGATACCACTTGGCACCCAATTGCTCGACGCGGGATCTCATCTCCTCACCGGCACGCTCGACTCTGCCACTGGCGAAGTGGTCCTGGTGCCGGAGACCATCTATGCAAGCCTCGTCGATCGAGTGCAACTAAAACTCCTCGACCCCGGACTGCGGGTGGTCTTCCTGGCCTCAACGGAGAATCCCGATGTGGTCGCCCGCCCGCCGCTCGATCCATCGGCCGACGATCCCGTCCAGTTTCAGTTCGGCGAACACCTTGCGGTGGTCGAGACTGCCGACGATGGAAGTGGCTGGCACTGGCTCGAGCCAGATGGAAAGCGCGCGCTGATCGTGGTAAACGAGTCCGCCAGCCCGGTCCGCACCAATCTGATGCTGACCGTGACATCGCTGGGGCAAGCCCGGGATTTCTATGTTTTTCCCTACGACGGCCCGACCCCTTCCAACGTCCCCCTGCTCATCCAACGACTGCCCGCCGACCGCGAAACCGACGTCCTGGTCAAAGATGTCACGATCCCTCCCGGCGAAAGCTATCTGATGCTCTATACCGCCCACCCTCCTACCGCGGTCGGCAACGTCAATCGCAACTTCGCCGTCCTGGACCGCAGCCTCCTCTCCGGCCGGCTTGCTTTCGACCTCACGTTCGACGCTCCACGCGGCGGGGCCCACCGACTAGAGATACGCCCTTATGGTCTGGATGCGTTTCCTGCCGCGGTGACCGCCAGCCTGGACGATGTGGCCCTGAATTTTGAGCGGCAGGACCTGCTGGGCGAGCCTACATTCATCACCACCGTGGCCCTCGAACCCGGCGGTCACACCATCACCGTGCAACAGGCCGGCTCCGAGAACTACGCCATCCGCGTCATTTCGGGCGGAGGCCCGGGGGCCGGCCCAGCCCCTGGTCACGCCCTTCCCGCCGAGGAGAGCCCCACTTCATACGACCTTGAAATCTCGGCCGACAACCCGGCCATCATGATCTTCGGAGAATCGTTCGACCCCCGTTGGGTCGCCACTTCAACCTCGGCCCCGCTGGACCAATATCGCGTGAACGGCTTCGCCAATGCGTACATCATCCCAGCCGGGGAGCAGGCGATCAGCCTGTCCTTTGGCCCGCAACGACTCTTCGTGGGCGGTGCGATCGTCTCGGTCACTGCCCTCGCCCTCGCGGTTCTTGCGGTCGCTGGAATGGCCATACGAGATCGCATTTCCAGATCAGAGGGAGACCCTCATTAGCGCGCCCGCCGCAGCCTCCCCGCGATCGAGCCGACAACCCGATTGGATCCATTCGTGACGCACGCCCTGGCCGGCTGGTTCGGGCGGATCAACCGTCGGGCGCCGATCGGCGACTTCGTCTTGATCCTGGTACTTGGACTCGCGCCGCTTCTCTGGTTCCGGGAAGGGCAATTGCTCAACTCCGAGGACCTCATGGTCCCACCCAACTGGGACGAATTCACCCAGTTCTGGTACGTCTGGAACGATCAACTCGGAACTGGAGCCCAGAAGATTCTCGACTCGGGCCGGTTCCCAACGCTGTTCATCGCCGCCGCCTTACAGGGCCTCGGCGTCGGGATCGTTGGGGCCCAGATGGCCCAGTTCGTCGTCTGGTTCACAATCCCGGGCTTAAGCATGTACTACCTGATGGTGGGTGTGTACCAGGGCGACCAAAGGCGCCTCGTTCGGATGGCGGCCGTGTTGTTCTACATGTTCAATCTCTGGTTGATCTCCAACTGGCTTGGCTACAAGGAGCCGATGATCGCGGCCGTGGCCGTGATGCCCTTCTTGATAGGGCTCTGGGTGCGGGTCTTCTCCAGCGGGACCGGCTATCTCCGGGCAGTCTTGATTTCTGCTCTCATGTCCCTGGCCGCCGCGCCAATCGGCAACAACGTCAGCGAGATGATATTGGCGATTGTTCCGGTACCGCTTCTGTTCCTGACCGTGGCGCTGTCTGCGGCCGCCCGGCGACGATGGCCAGCGTTGGGAAGAGTGCTGATGGCCGGGCTCTCCTTGTCGATTGTGCTCCCCCTTCTACACGCGTTCTGGATCGTCCCGGAAATTGCCGGCATTAAAGCCGCTCAAGCCTCCGATAGCTTCCCCGAATTCCAGCGGACCAGTCGCCAGTTTCTCGAAGGGCAGAGCCTCTACACATCGATCGGCAACAACATCCGCTTTGTCAGTGACTGGACGTGGTACCAGGGCCTTGTCGACCCCTACCGCACCTATGCAGCCCGCTTCGCCGGCAGCATGTTGCTGGTGCTTCTGGGTCTGACGACCTTTGCGCTGGTGCTCCTCGGGGCAATACGGGGACGCGGCAAATACAAGGGCTATTTCGTTCTGTTGACCGGGATCGGCCTCATCGCCGGCGCCGGCCTGAATTCCCCCCTTGGCCCGGCGTATGCCTGGGCGGTCGACAACCTCCCATTCTTCTGGATCATCAGGAGTCCGTGGTTCAAGTTCTCCTTTCTCACCGTCATCGGCTATGCGGTCCTGATCGGCCTGTCGGCTCCGACCTTGATTCGATTCGCGGAATTCGCTCTCGTCCGTGTTGTCGGAATCTGGTCAAACCGGGCTGCCGCCCGGGGAGCGGTGTTCTGCGCCTTCGCCCTGTACTTTGCCGTCGGCCCCCTCTACGCCTACCCCCTCACCTTCGGGCTTGCCTTCCCGACTGCCGGTGAGCGGACGTTCCTGAACCCCAATCACGCTGGACCGCCCGTCTACGTATATGAAGCCGCCGACTGGATAAACCGGCAGCCTGGCGATTTCCGAATCATGACCATTCCCGGCGATTCCCCCTGGCTCAGTGAGTGGGGCTATACCGGCTTCGGATCGTTCCTCCAGACCCTGACCACACACCCCGTGATCTTCAAACGATCCACCGAGAACACCAAGATCTCACAGGGGGCGCCTAACGCCAGCGAACGTCTGGTTGAACGCATTGAGGCCGATCTGTTGGACGAGCTATCCGAAGCTGCCCCCGCGTTGCTATCCCGACTCGGCGTCCGCTACCTGGTACATGAGCGCGACGTACGCTACGACTTCTACCAGGGTTCCGGCTATCGCGTAACGGACTCCCCCGAGAACGTCGAGCGGATTCTTGCAAATGCTCCCGGAGTTATCCGGGTCGCAACCTTCGGTAAATGGGACATCTATGAGGTCGAGACACCAAGGCCGCGTTTCACGATCGCTTCCGAAATCACCGCCGTGGCAAATCTTGATGCGCGCCGCGTCGCGCTCCTTGCATCTCCCGACGCGAATCCCAACACCGTCTTCGTGGCTTCCGAAGATCTGCCGGCGGCGGCCGAATCGTTGCTGACCGGGCAAGCGTCAGACGGCCGCATCAGTTCCGGTCGTTCCGATTTGCAGTCGGTTGTGTTTGCCGATACGGCCGATCTCGAAGGATCCGTCCGGGCTGCGGCCCCCGGCCTATCCATCAGCTACGGCGACCCAACAACCTGGGGGCAGTTCGAGGATCTAACCCCCGGGCACACCTGGCGGTGGTTCACCTTGAACAATGGCGAACACTATCTCGCATCTAACGAGTCCAATACCCCAGTGCTGGCCGAGCTTTCCCTTAGCGTATTCTCCTATGCCCGGGCTCGTTCCTTTTTTGTCTACCTGAATTCCGAGCTGCTGAGCGTCACCGAGGTTCCACCAGATACGCCCACCGCCATCCGCGTGCCGGCACTTCGGATACATCCGGGCGAGAACGTGATCTCGTTCTATTCCCCCCATCCTTCCGACCTTCGCGGAGGTCAGAACGCGGCCTTCGCGGTTCGGGGTGATCCAGGCCTTTCTCGCGCGATCTTTGAGTGGCGTCCCGCGACTCCACCCGGGGAGTACCGGCTACAAGTTTCCTTCCGCCCCTTCGGCGATCTCGACTGGCCCGGCGGCCGCCCCAATCCTCTGATCATTGCGGTAGACGGTCGCGCCACTTTCATGGACCCTCAGGAAGGCTCGGTCTCTCTTTTCGGCACGACCTTACATCTCACCGGGACCTCCTCCATCACGATCCCGCAACTCGGCCAGGAGGACTACTTCCTCGAACTCATCCCAGATTCGGTTCGCCAGTCCCCACCTAAATCCGGTGCCGTCACGGTCCTCCGGGCATCCCCAACTGGCTATAGCGTCGATGTGAACTGCGACTCGCCGTGCGTCCTGGTCTTCAATGAGTCATTTCACGAGCAGTGGGTAGCTTCGTCCGGTGGCTGGCCACTGCCGCACTTCCAGGTAGACGACTACGCCAACGCTTACCTGTTTGAGCCGTCGGACAACGGACTGGTCGAAATAAACTTTCAACCCCAAGGATGGTTCTCGGCCGCGGTTGTTGTTTCGGCGATGACCGCCGCCGTCACCGCCCTGGCCCTCATCATCGTTCGCCGTCGGAAGGATCGTGATCCGGCTTGTTCTCGCCGGATTGATCCTCCGCCGACCTCAGGACAGGAACCCTCGTTCGGTAGATAGGCCCACCGTGGACCTCGTGGTACAGGCGAACCGTCAATTCCGCGAGCAATCCCTGCAAGACGAGGAAGACTCCCACAATAAAAAGAACCGCGGCCACCAACAACAGCGGCGTCTGGATGATGAATCCTTCGCCCAACAGTCGCCAGACTATGAGGCCCGCTCCCAGGAGAAGCGATGCCGCCAGGAAAATGAATCCGATTCCGCCGAAAACCCGTATCGGTTTGAACGCGTAGGAAGACAAGAACTTCAACGCAAGCAGATCCAGCAAGACCTTGTAGGTCCGTGAGATTCCATACTTCGAGGCCCCGTAACTTCGCGCCCGATCCGCCACCTCCACTTCCGCGATCCTCACACCGAGTTCCACCGCCTGGGCCATCAAAATGCGGTGCCCTTCTCCGTAGAGCTGGAGCTGTTCCAAAAGTTCGCGCCGGTATGCCTTGAGTCCGCAGCCGTTGTCGTGCACCCTTCCCCCCACAACGAGGCTGATCATCCAATTCGCGATCCGTGACGGCAGACGCCTCGACACAAATGAGCCAGTGCGTTCCCGGCGCCAGCCACTGACCACGTCGAAGCCTTCGTCCAATTTGTCCAAAAGCCCCGGAATGTCGGATGGATCATTCTGCAGATCGCCATCCATCGTGACGATGGTCTCGGCAGTCGCGTCGGCCAGACCGGCCGCCAGGGCGGCCGTTTGACCGAAGTTCCTAGTTAGATACACGACCCGAACGCGAGGCTCCTCCCCGGCCACCTTCGCCAGCTCAGCGACGGTGCCGTCATCCGAACCGTCATCTACCAGCACTATCTCGAAGTCCCGCCCGGACAACGACTCCACCAGTTCGGTAACCAGCCGCGCAACGTTACCGGCCTCGTTGTAAAGAGGTACTACCACCGAAAACTCGATCATTAGGTCGCGATCCCTCGACCGGGCAACAGGACGGGGCGCCCGGTCCGCGCCCATACGCGGGATCGGGGAGATCTATCAATCTGGATCGTGATCAATCGCGTGCCATCCGTTTGGTGCAAGTGGCGCAGCGTCGGCGCCACGCTCCCATCAGTGCGAGATTCTACCGCTACGCGCTCTACCTCATCCGCCCGAAGTGTCGTCACCACCACGAACAACCGGCGGTGCAAAGCTGTTCAGCGAAACTATTCTTGACCAGCGGACGGTCGGGCAATCGGCCTCTCCCGAAACTGGTCCTCCCGCCGCTGGCAAAAGAGGCGCGCCGTCTCCATGATGGAGGGCGGCAGTCACGCCCCGGGTTCAACCCACAATCTCCGAAACATGGATGAACAGCCGAACATGCACCCCGACCTCGTAGGCGAGCTGCACGCAATCAAGTCACGCCACTGGTGGTACCGCGGCCGGCGCACGGTCCTGGGCAGTTTGCTACGTCCCCACCTGAATTCCATCCCCGCCGGCCCGATACTCGATCTGGGCAGCGGTCCCGGCACCAACCGGGACCTGCTAGAGCAATTTGCCCGTCCGCAGTTCGCACTCGATTCATCCTTCGAAGCGCTGGCTCTCAGTCGCGAAGCCGGCTACTCCGCCGAGACCCTAGCCGATGCCGTCGCGGTTCCGTTTCGCGATCAGGCGTTTGCCGCTGTCCTGGCCACTGATGTCCTCGAGCATATTCCCGACGATCCGGATGCCGCCGCCGAAATCTGCCGCGTCCTGAAACCCGGCGGACTGGCGGTCGTCGTGGTCCCCGCCTTCCGCTCGCTGTGGGGCTGGCAGGACGAGGTGTCCGGCCACCATCGTCGCTACTCCCGGAGCATGATCGAAGAGCGCCTGGTGGCTTCCGGCCTTCAAGTCGTCCGATCAACGTGCATGAACATTGCGCTGGCACTCCCCATCCTGGCCGCCCGGCGAGTTCTGCGTCTGACCGGTATGGCGGCAAGATCCGAAAACCGGCTTCTGCCCGGTCTGCTGAACCCGATCCTGTACGCCATCTTCGCCGCCGAAGCACCGGTAGTGGCGCGCTGGGACGTTCCCTACGGCACTTCGGTGGTCTGCCTCGCCCGCCGCCCCATCTGAATCACCCACCCTGCCATCGGCCAAATCAGGTACGCAACCGCGCCCGCCAACGTCACTCCCGAAACAATCAATCCCGCGTCGTGCCAACCCTGAGGCACGAAGTCGACCGTTATTTCAAAATCGCCGGCAGCCGGGATCATAAAACCCATTCGTGCGTAACCAGCCGGGAAGGGCAATGCCTCTCCGCCCGGATATCTCGCCCGCCAGACGGGCGAGTAGTTTTCCGCTACCACCAGCGCAAAGGCCCCGGACGAACCCTCGACCGTGGCCTTCAGTTGTGTTCTTGACTCTCGCCGAACCAGCACGGCCGTGGGCAGTTCCGCAGCCGTTTCCACTATCGCCGGCCCGAAGATACGGCTACCCAGGGCCACCGCGTTCACCGCACCGAAGCCCTCGGCGGCCGTAATCCGAAGCCGCAACGAGCCCCCTCCCTCGACGATCGTGATCGGCACCCATTCGAGCCGCGGCTCCCCATCCGCTGCAACGTCAGTCCTGGCCAGCGTCGCACCAGAAGAATCCAGCACCTCCACTTCCAATGCCGCCGCCGCCCCGCCAACCAACGCTCGCAGGTACAGCGGCGCGCCCACCTCCACCTGCCCCACCGGGAAGATCGCGTTCCGCCCTTCCGGGAGTCCCGGTTCGATCCAGGCGAAACCCAACCCGTAGTCATATTCCCGCGCCGTTAGATCCTGCCGCCCTGTCGCCTGGGACCAACGGGACAGCTCCGCCGCCGATCCCCCGGTCGCCTCCCACTCGTTGGCTTCTTCCGTTTCGGGATGCAATCGGATCAGTCGATCCGGCAACGTGCACGGCGGGAGGGCTCCCGAAACGGGAGTGGAGCCAATCATCGGCAGGGCCGCAAGTTCCGCCGGGCAGCCCGATGCCCCGGCATCGGCAATCACCATCAGAGCCGGCTCTACCCCGAACGCTCCGGCCGCCGCGCCGTTCAGACCGTAAACCGGCCACCAGCCGCCGGCGGCGTAGCCCGAACCGCCGAACACCTCCCCACTGCTGTATAGGGTTACGTATTCATCCGCCACCAGCACCTCGAACTCACCCGTCCTCGCCACTCGCTCGTTTAGTTCGGCCCCTTCCCTTGTATCGTGCACCACCAGCAAACGATCAGCTCCGGCCAGTCGGATTGCGCGGACCAGATCTGCGCCCTCCAGTTGCAGGAGACCGCTCAAGAACACGCTGTTCCCGCCGTGGCGCCAACCCACGGTTGGCACTCCGGCCAGGGAGCGCGATACCGGCTGACGCAGCACCCTGGTGTCGTCCCAGATGGGCACGCGTTCATCTCTCTCGAAAACTACCGTCCGTGTCGCCCCTTCCGCATCGCGCAACGCCGCCAGCGGCCGCTCGTACCCGGTCGGCCAGGAGTGGGGCAGCCAGTTCGCAACCCCCTCTGTCCAAAGGAAATAGCGGATCGCTGGCGTGAGCATCGCCGTTGCCGCGAGCACCAGCGCAACCAACAACACAGAAATCCCGAGCCTCTGCCCAGCCCTGTGTGCCGAGCCTGTAAGCGACCACACGAGCATCCCCACAACTCCTCCCACGCCCCAGGCGAACGCCAGCGCCAGCAGGCCCGACAGCTTGTCCGGCTCGCGCAGGGCGCGTCCACCGGGAATTCGTGAAACTACAAACCCCGTTGCCCCCGATCCTGCTTCCCTGACCACCAACACCTCGACCGTGACCACCACCACCGCGAGCGCCAGCAGCAGCATCCCAACCCCGGCGCGAGGTCTACCGAAGAAGGACACCCAGACCAGGCTTCCGGCCGGTAGCAAGGCAACCATCATCCACGCCCAGCCGGCTTGCCCGGCGGGGCGCATCACATCCGACCAGACCGCGTTGCTCGTCAACGTAATTATCTCCAACCGGGAGGCCGCGCCATCCCGAATCGCCAGATCGTCCGCACCCGCGGCAATCTCGGCCGGCAGGCCTCCACTCAACCAGGATGACGCCAGCGTCGGCAGTACCAGAAACATCACCAGGCCAACGATTGTGGCCATCCCGACCGCACCGAGGCGAATCATCAGGCGGGCTGCGCCCCAGGTCCTCGCACCCATCAGGTAGTAGAGGGCGAGTGCGGCCAGGATGGCAGTCGTGAAGACCAGGTAGTGGGGACTCGCCGCCGTGAACCAGAACGCCAGCGAGGCCCCAACGGCGAACCGCGCCGAACCCCGTCGCACTGCCAGTAGCGCCAATCCCAAAACCAGCGGCAGCAGGGAATAGCCGATCAACAGGCCTAGGTGTTCCACCCGCGCGATGGCCCAGGGGTTCAGCGCGTAGAACAACCCCGCTGCCAGCCCACCCACTCTGGTCGGTAAGACCTGGGTAGCGCCCCTCTCCGCCACCAGCTGGAACAGGAGATACATCGATGCGAAAGCGGCCAGCGACTGCCCGACGACGAGCCCGCGGATCATCGCGCCCGATGTACCGCCGATCCCTTCCAGCAGCACCCCCACCAACCCCATCACCGGCGTAAGACTCATATGACCCAGCGCGCTCCGTCCGTCCGAAGCCAGCATTGGATAGAAATCATCCAGGACGTAGTCGGAGACGAGCGGGTACTCAAGATCACGCTGCAGAAGCTCGCCCGGCATGGTGATCAGCTTCACCCAGACCGCAGCGACCACCACAAACCCGAAAACCACCCACGGACCGTGCCCGCGTAACGCCGGGGCTTGGCCGAGGGCGCGCATCGGCCGTGAGATCATGACGCTAGCCGGTGTCTCCGCGCTCTTTTGAAATCAGAAAGTCGCCGACAGCCAGGTGATCCAGGCCCGTGCTCGAGAAGCACCGCACCGCGTCCTGCGGTGTCATAACGATCGGTTCGCCACGATCGTTGAACGACGTATTCAGCACCGCCGGCACGCCGGTGATTTCGTAAAACTTACTGATCATGCCGTGATATCGCGGGTTGGTCTTCTTTGAGACCGTCTGCGAGCGCACCGTGTTGTCTACGTGCATCGACGCAACGAGTTGCTCGCGCCATTCCGGTCTCACGGTGAAGGTGAGCAGCATGAACGGCGACGGATACGAATCGAATACAAGCTTCGAGGCTTCTTCTTCAAGGATGGAAGGAGCGAACGGCCGCCAGCCCTCACGGTGTTTCACCTCGGCGTTCACTTTGTCCTTCATCTCGGGCATCGCCGGGTTCGCCAGGATGCTCCGTCCCCCCAGGGCTCGCGGGCCAATCTCCATCCGTCCCTGGAACCAGCCCACGATATCCCCCGCGGCCAGCCGCTCCGCCACGGCCTGCTCAATGTCAGGAGGACGCGAATACGCAACTTTTGCCTCGTCAAGGAACGCCTGTATCTCTTCGCTGCCGTATTCCGGACCCCAGTATGCATGCTCCATGACAAAGTTCGTCGGATCTCCGTGCCGGGCAGCCACCTCCAGCGCCGCACCCAGTGCCGTCCCCGCATCGTGCGCCGCTGGCTGAATGAAAACATCGTCCACGCAATCGAGCCCCAGAATCTTGGCGTTCATGTCGCAGTTGAGAACCACCCCGCCGGCCAGGCAGAGTGCTCGTTTTCCGGTGGCCTCGTACAGACCGCGCGCCAAGGCCTTTCCGGCCTCTTCAAGGGCATTCTGGACGCTCGACGCGAGATCCTTATGCCCGTCGGTGATTTCCTCACCGGACCGACGCGGTTCCCCCAGACCTTCCCAGAATCCTGAGATCAGGAAGCGACGATCCATCTCGTAGGAATCACTTCCAACGCGAAGCCCCTCTATTTCGATAACGGGCTCGCCGTACGCCGCCAGTCCCATGGTCTTACCTTCTTCGACATGGCGCACAAACCCGAGTTGATGGGTGGCGTTGCTGTACAGGCCCCCCAGCGACTCCGGAGCCAGCTTGCGCCCCAGAACCTTCAGCTTGCCGCCCTCGGCCACTCCCAGCAACCCGCTGTCATTCTCACCATTACCGTCAATCGTCAGAACGCTGGCTTCGGTAAAACCCGAGGCGTACAACGCGCTGGCGGCATGGGCAACATGGTGGCGTACGTAGACCCAGGGCCTGCCGGTGATACCGGGAATCGCTTCCTCCAGATCGCGGCGCAACTTGTACTGCTGAATCAAGTACTCACCGAGGGAAGGAAACGTGTGGAGGAAGTTCTCAAATTCCAGGTCTCGAAGCGTGCCAATCGCGCGCAAGAACGCATATCGAGACGGCGCCGCAAACCCCACCGCCACATAGTCGATATCCGTGGCCGTTAGTCCCGCGAACTTGAGGCAGAATTCAGCCGACTGCACCGGCGGCATCCGGGGAGCCTGTTTGACCCGGTTGAATCGCTCCTCCTCCGCCGCGGCCACCACCCTCCCATCTTGAATAAGCGCCGCGGCCGTATTCCAGGAAATCGTGGCCGTCAGTCCGAGCACGTTCAAGCAGTCTTCTCCTCAGAGCCTTCCACCGAATCCGTTTACCGACCGGGAGGGGGGCCAAAGGTGGAACGGCTGCCATTCTAGTGGAGTTCCGCCGCGCTCCATGGCCTCTCGGTGCCTTTGCCGTATCGAACGCCTGCGGAATCCCGCGGAATTTCAGCCCCCGTGCCCCCGCCGCCGCAAATACCACTCAACAGTCTCCTTGAGCCCGTCCCGAAAACTCGTAGTCGCCACAAAGTCGATCGCCTCTCGTGCCCGCGTCGAGTCGATCATGCGTCGTGGTTGCCCATCGGGCTTGCTCGCGTCCCAGATAAGCCTCCCCCGGTACCCACAGAGCTCCACAATCAACTCGGCAAGCTCTCTGATGCCGATCTCCGAGCCCGATCCCAGGTTCAGCGGCGCTTCTCCGTCGTATCGCTCCGTGGCGCTCAGAATGCCGGCGGCGGCGTCATCGACGTACAGAAAGTCCCTGGTCGCCGTCCCGGTGCCCCACACAACCACCTCCTCCTCTCCGGCGTCCATCGCATCAAGGACCCTTTTGATCAGCGCCGGTATCACGTGCGACGAGTCAGGGTCGAAGTTGTCGCCCGGCCCGTAAAGGTTCGTCGGCATCAGGTAGATCGACTTGAACCCGTACTGCTGCCGGTACGCCTGCCCCTGAACGAGCAGCATTATCTTTGCCAATCCATACGGAGCATTGGTCTCCTCTGGATAACCCTTCCAGAGATCGGCCTCCCTGAACGGCGTCGGCGTATGTTTCGGGTAGCTGCAAATCGTTCCAATCCCCACGAACTTGCCGACACCGGCCAGTCGCGCTTCTTCCATCAACTGCGTACCCATCATCAGGTTTGAGTAGAACAGTTCGCCGGGAACTTCTCGATTGAGTCCAATGCCACCCACCTGTGCCGCCAGATGGATCACAATGTCCATATCCGCAACTACAGCGCCGCATTCTTCACGTGTGCGCAAATCGTGATCTGCTGAGCGGGGGACCACTACCCTGCCCGGTCCCCGACCCTCCAGCATCCGAACCAGTCGCGATCCCAGGAAACCGGACCCGCCGGTCACCAGCACCGACTTGTCCCGCCAGAAATCGGTTTTCATCGTGCGAGCGGCCCCTTGACCCGGTGCGAGATTCCGTAGCTGCCTGCCGGAGCGGAAAGATCCATCGGCGAGCATGATGCCCGCAAAATTAGAACCCGTCCTCAGAAGCCGACAACCGTCCATCTTCTGCGCCGACAGCGCCTGCCAGAATACTGCACCTAGTCAAACTTAGTACCGCGTCGGTCCTATCCGCCGCCGCCAAACAAGCCCCGCAGTCGTCCCGACCAGCGTGGCCACATGAGCTTGCGAAAGCCCACCAGCGTCATCGCGCCCAGCAAAGGTCCGTGGCGCAACACCGAGACCTTCGTGTAGCCGGCGACTCTTCGGTAGTACCGAACGGGCATATCTACGATTCGCAAACCCAGTCTCGCTGCCCCAAACAGCAAGTCAAAGTCCCCAAAAGGATCGAACTCACCGAAGTGTTCACGCCCCGCTGCCAATCTCTCATAGCTGTCGCGACGCAAAGCCTTCGTGCCGCAGAGCGTGTCCTTCACCGGCTGCCCAAGAATCCGTGAGAACACCATGCTGAAGAGCTTGTTGCCCAGGAAATTGACCGGGCGAAAGGCCTCCCGCTCGATCGGATAGACAAGCCGCACTCCGTTCACAAAGTCCGCCTGACTGTCTCGTAGCGGGTAGTAGAACTTCGGAAGATCCTCCGGCGCCACCGTCATGTCGGCGTCGAGAATCATCAAAATATCTCCCGTTGCCGCGGCAAACCCCTTGCGTACCGCGTCGCCCTTGCCCAGCGCCAGCATCCCGTCCGAGCCGGATGGCACACTATTCTCCGACGATTCATAATCGAATCCTGGCACCTGCTCTATTAGTTTGATGTCGCGCCGGCCCCGCTCCGCGTCCCTGATCCGCTTGAGCAGGTCCCATGTACCGTCCGTCGATGCCCCGTCAACAAAGATGAGCTCCGTCCCCGCCCCGATTTCCGGGGTCCGACGGACGCACTCGGCAACATTGTCCACCTCGTTGCGGCATGCAACCACGACCGAAACCGTCTGGTCCTTACCGGCCGGCAACGGCTTTGGCCGGGCGACGAAATACTCCAGGAGGCACAGGTGCCGAAGCAGCGGCAGATGCGCCAAGTGGCGGTTCACGAAACTGCTGACGCCCGGTATCTGGCGGGGCAACAGCAGTTCCGTTCCCTGATCCTCAACCTCGAAACCCGCCAGGTCCAGCAACCCGCGAAGATCATTCATGCTCAGCCAGTTCTGGCGAGGCAGTTCCATCTTCTGCCCCAGCCTCTCCGCCAGCGACAGGATCGGCGACCAGACAAAGTTGTAGTAACTCAGCACCACTCGACTGTCCTGACCAATCACCGCCCTCAGCGAGCGCAGGGCCGCCAGGATGTCCTCCAGGTGACCCACCAGGTCCTGCAGAATCACGTAGTCGAATTCGCCGCTGACCGGGAGCGAATGCGCGTCTCCAATTACAAATCGGAGTTCTGGGTGGTGCCGCCCCGCCTCGCGAATGGTCATCTGGCTCAAATCCACCCCCACGCCGAGCCGGGGCTGCACCGCCGCCAAAAGATTGCCGAGCGAACAGCCAACTTCGAGGACGGATTTTCCGGCCGGAATCAGGCGCTGGTGCAACTCGGTTACCGCGTCGTGGTAACCGCCGTTTCTCCGCCACCAACCGTCAAGCGATGGCAACGCCTCATCGAAGAACGCTGCTACCGAGTCCGTCCGGGCCGAGATTGGGCCGGCAGGACCAATTTGCGCGTAGCCCGATTGTCCCTTTACCAAGAACATCTCCCATTAGACTGATTGCCGTCCATAGCCTAGTCAATCGCGAGCGAAGGCGGGGCGGGACCGCACCCTCCCCATCGGCCGCCCCCCTGGCATCGTTCCTCGACTACGAGGCCACCCGGCGCTGGCAATCGCCGTGGAACGCTGGCTCTTCGCAGAGCCACAACCCCCGGGGGACACGACTTCCGACAGCGCCCACCGTGAGAGGGATCGGAATCAATCTCGATCGGGCCCCTGAAATCGCGCTACCCCCCGGTAACCGGAGGTTCGTCTACTCGCGAACGGCGCTCCACCTGAAGCGACCCGGGTGCGGCACATTGCCGCTTGGGCCTCGACTGCCAAAGTACCCGACCATTGCCGTCAAATGACGGCGCCTCGGCGGTGCCGGGCCTGCCCGGTGCCTCATTGCATGGTCCTTACCGCAATGGCAACGGAGCCTGCATCTGTCCGGGGCATCCGGATGCGGCTAGAATGCGCCGATGCTCGATTCGCAACCACATCGACGATCCCTCCGCCCGTTCTACCTGGTCGCCTACGCCGCCGTCATTGGCACCAGCATGGTCACTGCCGTTCTGCTCTGGACTCTTTCGTGGAACGCCCCGCTCAATGCCACTGTTCCCGAGCCAATCTTCGCCATCGGGCCACTGGCTCCCGGTGGCTCCGTAGAGCAGCAGTTCGAGGGGGAAGGTACCTATCTCACGGGGCTCGAATTCTTTATCCAGGCCGACTCCGCCCGCGAACTGCCGGTGGCGCTTGTCATTCGCTTGTACGAGGCCGGTTCCCTACTGCGGCAGGGGAACCTGGATGCGGTAGTAGGACCGGATATTGCCTCGGCACGCTGGGACTTCGCTCCCATCTCGGACGTTGAGGGTCGGCGGCTTAGTCTGCAGATAGTGGTCGGAGACTCGGTGCAGACACCGATCTACGTCATGGCCTCACTTACCGATCTGCTACCCGGTGGCGCCGTCACCAACGGTATCCCTACCGGAGATCACATTGATGTCGCTATCCGCCCATGGCGCACCGTTCAACGAACTGACGTTATTCGGGTAGTGGTATCGAGCTTTCCAGTCGGTGTACCAGGAATTGTTGTGGCAATTTCGGTCCTGGCCCTCGTTGTAGGCTACTTCTTTGCAAAGCTGACTCCGCGGCACGGTTCGCGAGTTTGGCGGCATCACTCCCCGTATCTGCTTGGTCTATCGGTCACTCTCCTCGTCCTCGCCGTCAGGTTCCACCGGGCCGGTTCCCGAATCCTGCCTGAGTTGGAGGCAGAATTCTGGGGAGAATGGGCCAGGATAATGGTCCTCACGGGGATCGCCGTCTGGTTGCTGGCCCTGGGGGGACAATTTAGCCGCTTCTTGCACGACAAGTATCTAGCACCGTACATAACTGCACACTTTTCCATGCCACGAGTGGGGGTTAAGAAGCACCTCGGAGGGGTCGCCAGTCGCATGATTATGTACAGGGCCGCCAGTCGCATGATGATTAAGTACTGGGCAGACATCTTGCAGGACATCTACCTGGATGTCCGCCGACTGTTCGGAGGGAACCGCGAGATCTTGTTGGCGGTTGCAGTATTCTTCGCCATCACTCTCACATTGATCGCGCTAGCTGCCCACATCCTGGAAGGGCCAAATGCCCGACACGTAGGCATACCGGTTCTGAAAGACCACATTCCCTTCGCCGGCAACTTCGACGTCCTCGAACGCATCCATACAGTCCGTCTTCCTAAAATGGCGGGGATCGCATGGAGCGTGGTTGCGATCGGCAGCCTGTTACTTCGCCTGACCAGGCGAGATTCGACTCAGTCGCCGTGACGACCGGCCAGTTGGCTTCCCTGGCAACAAGGTTTCGCGTCGCCTTTCGGTCCCCGCTCAGTCTCTTGCTAATCGGCCTGTTCGCGGCGGCCCTGCTGATTCGTGCGGCCGCATTTGTCAGGCTTGACTACGCAGCCTGGTGGGACGGTGCGGGTTGGGGCTATTCCGATGCTGTCTGGATCAGCAAAGCCCTGCGTTTGGCGGACGGTGACGTCTCTGCCCTGAGCTACCGCGGCGAGGGTCTGATGTTCGTACCTTTGCAGGCCCTCCTGTTCAAGGTGTTCGGCATCCAACTTGGGTTTCAAGTCTGGGCCTGGTTTCTCGTCGTTAGCAGCGCGCTGATCGCCCCTATCGCCGCCCATACGGTGTATATGGCTACCGGCCGCCTTGTAGGCGGGGTGCTGACCGGGGCCTTCGTCATTTTTGACCCTGTGGCGTCGTGGTTCGGCCTGAACGGCTGGTCCGATGGGCAGACCATGATCGCGGTGGCGTTGTCGTTCTGGATGTTCATGCTCTGCGCAAGAAAGGCTTCGCTGCTTCGCCACTTGCTGCTCGCTCTAAGTCTGAGCGTGCTGGCGTTGGGTCATGCCACTTGGACATACCCCGCGTTAGCCTGGGCTCTCCTCGCCTGGCCTTTGCTTACCACCCGGGCCCGATGGTTTCCTCGGGCCCTCCCCGACGGCGATCGGCCTGTCGGGTTCCGCTGGGCACGGACGTTGCCCGTGCC
>CAYYTN010000001.1:0-14708 GCA_964474495.1 uncultured Chloroflexota bacterium | reverse complement strand
GATAGTGCTGGCCGTTGTGCTCTCCGTGAGTGCCTTCGACAACGAAGCGGACCAGGCGAGGGGCCTGGGTACGCTCTTCGGGGACACCAACAATCAACGGGCTCTGGTCATCACCTACGACCGGTCCCTAACCTGGTATGAGTGGGAGCCGCGCGACTCGATCCGAGTGATTTTCACCATCTTCCCGCCCCGGTTCCCGGAGATGATGGTAACGATCATATTGGGCCACCTGGACAACGTCATACCACTGTACCGCTGGCTGCTCATGACCATCGCTCTGGCTGTTTTCGTGATCGTGCTCAGCCGTTGGCGGCATCCGTTCCCATCGCCAATCGGGGCCCTTGCCGTCCCGGTCATTGCGATCCTGTTCCTGGGCGATAAGGCGATCACGGCGTTGGCCGAACCGTCGGTAATGCTGACCTATCTGGTACTGGGCCTAGCCTGGATGTACGTCCCAACGGTTCGGGCGTTGACCCTGCTTATCATTCCCTTTCTCATCTTGATGGCTCTCTACGTACCTCTTTTGACCCAAACGCGGCACACTAACGCCATTGTGTTCTTCGTCTTCCTTGTAGCAGGAATATGTTTAAGTCTCGCGTTCGACGCGGTCGCTCGTCACCGTCGGTGGGATGCCATAGGCGGCAAGAGCGCGATCCGGACAATCCCAATTCCCATCGCCATCATTGCGCTGGTCGCGCTGGGAGTACTCCAGGCGGCCGATGCTGCTCAAGGAAGATGGTCCGAGGCACAGTATCTCGCGTGGCTGTCGACCCGCGTTGGCGAAGATTCCGTCGTCTTGACCGGCCCGAACGTGGATCCCTGGGAGGTCCGAGCGATCACCGGAGCCACCGTTCTTTATGACGCTGAAAACGGAGGCAGGTTGGTGCTGGCCGATGGGGAGCCAGCATGGGGAGTCACCTCCACAATGTACTATCCCGGACAAAGGTCCTTGGTCGATCTATTTGAGGAGATCCGAGCCCGCGGCCACAAGCTCTGGTTCTACTCTCCCTGGGACGGATCCGATCCTGACTCAGTTACCCCAAATCTCATTTCTGAGGATATCAGGCCCGAATTTCAACTGGTATCGGTTGACGCATATCCGCACCAACCTGGGCGGGGTGCGTTGCAGATCGGCCCGCCGGTGACGAAGCCGGCGGAATAGTCCTGGGGCGGCGGACGCCGCGCCACCTTCCCTACTCGACCGGGTCTCGTCTCAGGGCCCGTGGCTATGGCAAAATCGGTCACGCCCAATTCGCCGTCACCAATCTCAAGCCGTTGGAGTTCGGCCCGACATGCCGCCTGGACCAGAGCCAAACATCGGAGTCGGAACGCTCCACATCTCGAATCATGCCCGCAACCTGGTCATGCAGGTCCTGGATTCCGGACGACTTTCCTACGGACCTTTCGCCCGGGAGCTTGAGGAACGCGTCGCGCAGTTGCATGGCTGCCGCTTCGGCATCCTCAGCAACAGCGGCACCAGCGCCCTCCACGTCGCCGTGGGCGCGCTTAAGGAGATGCACGGCTGGGCCGACGGCGACGAAGTGATCGTACCGGCGGTGACCTTCGTGGCCACCGTCAACGTAGTCATCCACAACAACCTCACGCCGGTCCTGGTGGATGTCGATCCGCTCTACTACGAACTGGATCCGAGCCTGGTCGAGGCCGCGATAACCGAACGGACCAGGGCGATGATCCCGGTCCACCTATTCGGCCAGCCCTGTGACATGGATCCCCTGATGGACATCGCCCGACGACACGATCTCCGCATCGTCGAGGACTCGTGCGAGGCTATGGCCGCCAAGTATCAGGGGCGCACGGTAGGGTCGTTCGGCGACATCGCCTGTTTCTCCACCTACGTCGCGCACTTGCTCAGTACCGGCGTAGGCGGCCTGAACACCACCAACTCCCCCGAGTACGCAGTCAAGCTCAGATCGCTCATCAACCACGGACGAGACTCGATCTACATGAGTATCGACGACGATGACGATCTCGGCCCCGAGGCTCTCCGCACCGTTGTCGAACGCCGGTTCAGATTCGTCAGCCCCGGGCACAGCTTTCGCACCACCGAGCTCGAAGCCGCCCTGGGCGTCGCTCAGCTTGACGGGGACTTCGAGGATTCTATTCGCGCCCGGCGCGCCAACGCGGCATTCCTGAGCCGGGACCTTGCCCACCTCGAGTCAAAGATTCAGCTACCCTCGATACGGCCCGGGTCGGAGCACTCATACATGATGTATCCGATCCTGGTGCGCGAAGGTCCCAAGAACGATTTCGTAATGCACCTGGAACGCCGCGGGATAGAAACTCGCGACATGATGCCTCTGACAAACCAGCCGGTGTACCAGGATTTGTTGCACCTCGACGAAAGCGAGTATCCCGTTGCCCAGCGGATCAACGCCAGCGGCTTCTACATCGGCTGCCACCAAAATCTGAGCAGCAGCGATCTCGACTACGTTGTTTCAGTCATCGACGAATACTGGAATCCCACCAGCGCCCCTCGGAACCGCGACGCGGTCCTCCTCATTGACGCCCTCAACCCTCCAGGGCGGATTGAGGACGTGCCGATCGAGCGCATACCGGTACAACTTTTCGACCGAATTATCGTCAACGCTCCCGAACTGCCGGGAGCGACCACGAATCGGCTTCGCGCCCTCGGCCGCGAGGTTGAATTCCGCTCTACCGGGGATGCGGGAACCGCGATAGTTGATCCCGATGGCCAGGGGCGCGACATCGTGATCTTTCCTCTGGACGGCAGCTATGACCCCGACGATATCGGCCGGCTGCTCCTGAACCTGCAGCGCGGCAACGACCTGGTGATCGCCTCACGGTTTACGGTTGGGTCCGGGTCACATCCCGGTCCGTTCTCCCAACCCCGACGAATTGGTAATCGCATCTTTACCCTTTTCGCCAACCTCATCTTCGGCGGCAATATCACCGACAGCCTCTCCCAATTCAAGGCACTACGCAGCGAGACGTTCGCCGGTCTAAACCTTCGTTCCGACCGGGTCGCGGCATCCTACGAACTCTCGCTGACCGCCCTGCGCCGCCAGCTCCGGGTAGCCGAAGTGCCCAGCGCGGAAGGGCGCGGCGGGAGTCGTAGCGGCGGCCGCACGATTCGCGCCCTCGCCAGCATTCCTTCGCTCCTGCGCGTGCTCGCCTCCAACATGCTGCGGGGCAAGGGGGCCGGCCGATGACCACCTCCCGATGGACCGGTCGCGTTCCGGGCTGCACCGTTCGAGCCCGCCGATCGTGAACTTCTGGTCACGAAAGAAGGTCGTGGTCACTGGTGGCACCGGCTTCATCGGTTCCCACTGCGTGGAGCGTCTGCTCGAACTCGGGGCAACGGTCCGTGCCGTCGGCCGCTCCGGCGGAAGCGAGCGGCGCTTTCTGAGCCACCGGCTCGGCGAATTCGAATACCTTCCGGCTGACCTCGAGAACCCGGACGGCACTCGGGAGGCGCTCACCGGGCAGGACATCGTGATCCATCTGGCGGCCTACGTGGCCGGCGTGGAGTACAACTCGGCCCATCCCGGCACAATGTTCAGCCGCAACCTTGCAGCCGGCCTCCCCACCCTCACCGCCGCCGCCGAGCTCGGACTGGAACGTACGGTCGTGGTGAGCAGTGCCTGCGTGTACGCCCGGCACTGTTCGATCCCCACTCCCGAATCTGAAGGCTTCCTCGGCGACCCCGAACCAACAAACTTTGGCTATGGTTGGGCAAAACGCGCCCTCGAAGTTCATGCCCGCGGGCTTCATGAAGAATTCGGCGCGCCGGTCTCCATCCCCCGCCCTTACAACGGCTACGGGCCGCGGGACAACTTCGACCGGGCCACCAGCCACGTCATTCCGGCCCTGATCCGACGCGCCTCCGAAGCCACAGATCACCTCACCATCTGGGGCGACGGCCTACAAACACGATCCTTTCTCTACGTAACCGACTTTGTCGAAGGCATCCTAAAAGTTGCCGAATGCAGCGCCGACGCCGAAGCCGTGAACATCGGCACCGACGAAGAGATCTCGATCGCCGAGCTCGCCCGGTTGATAATCAACCAGGTGAACCCCGACCTCGAAATCCGCCACGACCTCAGCAAACCGTCCGGCCAGCCCCGGCGCGGCGGCGACCTGCGCAAAGCCCGTGCTCTCGGGTTCAGCGCCGCCGTTCCAATCCAGGAGGGCATCGCCCGGACGGTGGCCTGGTACAAGGAGCATCCTCCGGCGTGAAGCGAACCGTCATTCTCCTGACGCTCAACGAAGTCGACGGCCTGAGCGCTCTGCTCCAGAGCATTCAGACCATCGAGACCGAAGAGCTATTCGCCGTCGACGGCGGATCCACTGATGGCACCCGCCAGATACTCGAGGACAACGGCATCCGCATAGTCGAGCAGATCGTCCGTGGGCGCGGTGCTGCGATATGCGAGGGTGTCCTTGCTGCCACCGGCGATCACATCGTTCTGTTCAGCCCCGATGGCAACGAGGATCCCGCCGACATCCCGTGCCTCTTTGAACTGCTCGCCGGTGGGTGCGACATGGCAATCGCCTCCCGTTTCCTGCCCGAATCGGAAAACGAAGAGGACGACGAGCTGCTCCCGCTACGGAAGTGGGCCAACATCTTCTTCGGGCGAGCCCTAAACATCGGCTGGGGCCGGAATCGCCCCTTCGTCTCTGACACCATCAATGGCTTTCGCGGCTTCTCCCGCGAAGCCTTCTTTGCCATGAGCCCCCAGTCCAATGGATTCACCATCGAGTATGAGATGACCTCGCGGGCGCTCCGTCTCGGCCTCGACATTGGTGAAATTCCTACCCGTGAAGGCCCCCGACTTGGCGGCGGCAGCAAAGCCCTGTCGATCCCCACCGGAATAGCCTTTCTGCGCTTCTTGATCGGACAGTGGATCCGCGGTATCTGACTTCCGGCGGGCCCGGGCCGCACCCTTCGATAGGCAAGCTTTCCGGCGATGCCGTCATACACGTGCCCTTCTTTCTCCTTGCGGTCGGCACCGCCGGGAGCATGTTCGCCAGCCGCTTCGGCGATCCATTCGAGATGGCCGTGCATTTGCCGCGCCCGGCCCGCTGGGTTCTTGGCGGCACGGCGGCCATCCTGCCATTCAGTTTCGCTCCCGAAATCCGTCAGCCCTTCATCTACTTCCAGTTCTAGTCGCCACGGACTTCCCTTCAAGCTAGCCGTCGCAGGAAATATCCCCGGTCTCATCTTCCAGGCTCAGGGTCCGGAATCGCACTTCCCAAAACTCGCCGGGCTTCTCCATCCAGGCTATCCCGACCTCTCCTTCGACTCCCCCCGCCGCCGATAGCCAGGGGCTGCCTGCCTGCCTCGTCCTCGGGATCACCACGGCGCACCGGGATGGGCCAAAATCCGTTTCACCCTTCTCCAGGACCCTGAAATAAACCTCTGATTTGAATCCGTAGAACACCCACACGTTCCCATCACCATCGACTGCCATCGCCGTCGCGTGGGTTCCTGTGGCCCCCACATCCAGCCGCTCCGACCAGCCCCCGGCCGGGGTCCAGTAACGATAGGACATCAGCTGACGGCTTTCTACCGGACGGTGGTAGGCGAGATGCGCCCGTTCTCCGTCCGAGATCAGCATGTAGTCGTGGGTACCCAGGAACCCACCAGCGGTCTCACTTTTCAGTTGCTCAACCGCCCGATAGTCCCCCGAATACCCGGCCATCTCACCGTCGATATCGAAGACGATCACCAACCCCTCGCCCACAAACGCCGGGGCCCCACTCGTCCCGGCGCCTCCCCGCGCTGACTCCTCGTCCGAGGAGATTCGGGCTGGCTCCGTCCATTCTCGCATCGAGGCGTCGGTCGCGTGTACCGCCCAAATATCGACGATCGCCCCGGACGGAGTGCCTTCGTAACTCCGAAACACCACCCAGGGCCGGCCCTCGGAATCGACCGCCAGGGTCGGAACCTTCGCGGAGAAGGCCCGGTCTCCCGTCCACACGAGAATAGTCTCCGCCGCCTGCACCACCCCTTCGGAGACCGTCACCGGCTGCAGGTACACGTTCATCTCGTTCGAGTCCGTGTACAGCAAGTACAGCCTTCCATCCAGGTCGTAGAATGACAGACCCGGGGCGATTGGACCCTGCGTCACCGCCTCACCGAGGGAAAACGTCGTGCCGTCTCGAGAGTAGGCCAGTACCCCGTCGTTCCCCTCAAAGAACAATGCATACCAACCATCTCCCGGGCGATACAGCAGGTGGTGTTGCGGATGGTACGCCAGCGCATATGGGTGTCCCACTCGCGACACGAGCGCTCCCACGCTGCCAACACCATCCCCTATGGTCGCCTTCGGGTCCCCGAGGTACGACTCCGGATACGCCGCGGCCTCCCGCCGCTCCGTCCGCATGAACACCGGAAGATCCATCCACGCCCGCCACGGATAGACCTGATCCCGCAGCGCCCGCCCCAGCGGGATGATCGAGGGGACTTGGTCCGATCCGTTGAGGATCTGTAGCACCCCGGCCTCGAAATACTGCCGGATCGCACCGTCCGTCGCCGGTAGCGGCGCCATCGTCGCCTCGGGGTGATCGTCACGGCGTGCATCGGACCGCGGATAGCCGAAACTTGCCACTCCGCCCATATCGCGGAACATGTCCAGGAAGCCCGTCTCACGCCCTTCCACCGACAGGTTCGAGACCTGCTGTCCCCAGGGCCCGACATACTCCCTGGAGATCCGACTTATCGGTCCGACCTCTATACCATCTCCCGCTAACAAATCCGCCAGCGATCGCGGCTCCACGCCAAACGGCGGGCGATATTCCAGAACACCGTTTTCGAAGTACTGGACCAGGACCCCGGACTCCTCTTCGAACACCTCAGAGATCGGGTACCCCCAACGTTCGCTCCCACCGGTTGACGAGAAGAACCCCAAGAAGTCAGCCTCGAAACCAGCCCCCGAGGCGAGCAGTCCGCGAAGCCGGGGCACATTGTGCTCAAAACGGGAAAAATGTTCGCTTGCCACAACCTCCGCCACCACGAATCGAACCGGCTCGTACTCTCGTTCCCCGGGTGCCAACGGTGCGGCTACGCTTCTGCCACCCGCAGGCTCGCATCCGGCGATCAATACCACCAGCAGCGCTGCCACCAGAAGAAATGCTCCCGGCCGGCCATGGGGGCACTTCAGACTATTCAAATCGACCCCGCGATCGCCGGGAGGGCGCTGACGGTATTCGTTGGAGGATCTTCGAACTCCACCTTGCTAGCTTCACGGGTTTAGGTGTGAATATGTGATCCAGACTTCGAACGGTACACGAGTCGCGGCCATGTCGACGGCCTGTACGTCGCCACGGCAAGGCCCCATTTTATCCGGCCCACCCGGCATCCCGATACCTCCCCAACCCACGGCTTCGGCCGTCCAGAATCCGAAACTCGACCACGCATCGAACCTAGGGAGACAGCATCAGCGCCGCCCGGCCCCGCTGCTCAGAGTACTCGGCCACCCGAACCAACTCGAACGGCTGTTTGACGCTTGGCCCGGCGAACGACGGTACGAACGTCTTGCGCTCCCCGCCCGACCAGGGTGCATAGAACCACAGCCGGTAGCCCCGTTTCTCAAGAGCCCGCAGCACGTCTACCTCGTCGCTGTAGGCCCGAAATTCACCTAGCATCTCGCTGTCCCATTCGGGCCCGTCGGGTTCCAGCACCAGCCTTGCACCGTTCTCGACGTCATATACAACCGGCCGGCCCGTCAACTCCATCACCTGCCATGGATCGGCATTGGCGGCCGTTAGGACCAGCGCATCCTCACCCATCTGGTCACCAAGCCATTCCAGATAACGCCCCTCGGCGATTCGCCCCTCGATAGCGTCCGTCGTCCGCGCGCTACCGAGCCCGACTAGCACGATCAGGCCCGTCGCCAGAACGACCCTCTGCCCGACCTCAAACTGTCCGCTTCCAGAATCCGCATACCATCGCCGGACCCGATCGGTCGCCAGCCCAATGGCGATGCCCGCGATCAGAATAACCAGGAAAACAATCGCATTGCTGTGGCGCGGTTGCGTCGTAAGCGGCAGGTAGAGGACCAGCGTTCCCAGGATTGGGCCAAAAAGCACCATCAGAACCCGGGTCAGGGGTATGTACGCCCACACAATGCCTAGTGTCAGGTAGGTCAGCGCGACCGCCGGTCGTTCGATCCCCGGTTCCAGCAGCAAGAAGTAGACTGGCACGCCCAGCCCCAACCATCCCCATCGCGAGGGCCAAGGGACCGGTCTGCGCCCGGCGATCACCAGGCTCGTCGCCAACACCGTCGCCAGCAGGACCCAACGATAGAGGTGAACCGCGTTGGTGACGTGACCATGCACAAAACTCGCCAGCAGCTCCGGCAATCTCGCCGGGAATTTCGTAAGGACGACCCGAGCCGTATCCGACGGCTTCCAATCGTCCCACTCGATCGAAGGGTCGTAGGTGATCACGAGCACCCGTTGGTTGTTCTGGTCCACGTTGAACAGTCCCGCCCGTTCAACCCCATCTCTTGTCTCATTTCCAACGCTGGCGACCAGGATCGTAGCCGCGGCGACGGCAACAAAGTAGCCCAACGGCACTGCCAATCGCCGTACCCAGCAGCGCCGCGAACCCGCATCATCCAGATCGAGAGCGGCAGGGAACCAGCGTGTTCGCGTCGCCAGCAGGAAAGGCGCCATCAGAGCCCAGAGCATGGCCGGGTACAGCCATGTCGTATGGCCCAGCGCCAGCATCCCCAGCAGTCCACCCAGCGACAGGAGCCGCGGCAGAGTCGGCCTCCGAGCGCAGAGCACAAACCCCCAGCACGCCAGTGCCACCGCGAGAAATGTCTGTGCGTCGGACCAACCGTTGTTTCCGTACCAGGCCAACACCGGGTCGTAAATCACGAGCGTTCCAGTAACAAACGCTCCCAGCGGCTGGCGGGTCGCCAGGTAGACGGTATGCCCCGCGATCGGCGCGATTGCGGCGCTCACGACCACCAGAAAGATCGCCCAAACGCGCATCCCGGTGGCAACCCCAAACAGCTTCAGCGCCAGGGCCTGCGCCGGGACGAACAACAGCCCCTCCGAGGCATAGTCCAGAGCCGAGAAGTTGCCCTCGGCGAGCGACACCGCCTGGCCGATCCAAACATCCGCGTACCCGTATCCCATACCGTCCCACCAGGGCGCGTAGTCCAGTCGGATGACCGGCGCCGACCGGATCACGAGCGCCGCCAGGAACAACCCGGTTAATACCAAACCCACCGGGACGCGCCGTCCCCACGCCATTACGCCCCTCAGCCCCATCACCCTGATCCTTGCCGGTGGGCCGCAATCCGGTGGACGAGCACCGCGGCTCCCACTACAAGCCAGAACACCGCCGCAAGCATCGACGAAACTCGGGCCGGCTCATGCCCCAGCAATCCCACGGCCCCCTGCACCACCTGATCTCCCGAACTGCCTGCCACCTCCACAAATACTATTTCAGGACCATCGAGGGCGTAGGCCAGTCCGGCAACGAGGCTCGCCAGAACCGCGACCACCACCAATCCGGCCACCAATTTCTCGCGCCCCCCGTCCAGGCGGTCGAGAAACTCCCTACCGACGTTGCCCATCACATTTCGGGCCGGCTCGGCCGCCATGGTCCCGATCATCGCAGTGGCAAGCAAGCCAACCGTGCGGAAGAATCCCGGCCACAGCCGAAAAGACGTCTCTGGCAATGCGAGGTCGGCAGAGCGGTGCATCTCCACCACCAGCACCAGCACGGCAACGGACAGCCCGAGCCCCAGCCAGGGGACCATGCCCGGGCCCGCCGGCGCCCGCACCATGGCAGCGATCAGATATGCCATCCCCAGCCCGACCACCAGCAACAGCACTGCCAGCCCGGCGAAACCTCCCGGCAATCCGCCCGCCGTCGCCGCCAGAATGTCCAGTCGTTGAATCTTGCGCCACGGCTGCAGAGCCAGATCAAGGTGCCGGCCGGCCGGGACCCCATTCGTCACCGCCGACCCGGGAAGCTTGTCGGTCAGCGAGGCCATCAGATAGGCCGATCGAGTCGCACCCTCGTCGACCACGACTTGCAGGCGAAAACGACGTCCCACGGGATCGGTCACCGCGCCGAAGTCCCAGCGAATCGCCTGAATGTCGGTTCCGACCCGGGCTTCGATCCGCCCTTCCCGAACGATCGTCTCGCCTTCGCGCAGGCGGGCAACAAAGGGTGTCGCGGAGTCCGCCACCCCGTCTACCCTGGCAAAGAACTCTACCCCGGTCAGGAACAGCCCAGCGACCTCGAACTCCTGCTCCACCGACTCGCCGGAAGCCAGCGGTCCGATGCCAAACAGCGTCTCCGGCGCGCTCGAGTACATCGGAGCGTTCCAGGAGAGCCCCCACAGGAGAACCAGCGACGCCAGGATCGCGCCAACCGCCAGCCCCGAGGCTGTGCCGGCGCGATGCTCGGAAAGCCACTTCAGATATCCGGCCAGAACACGCCTCGCGACATTCTATCGGCGCGCCGTCGCGCCGCGATCTCGATCAACCCGGTCAAGGCCTCGAGGAAGCCTGCTCTCGGTTGTCCGGACGGAGCTTTACGCCATACTTGCGCGACTACTTGGAGATTGGATTGCCGTCGATGGAGACACCCCAGCAGACCGTCGTCCGCTACCGCCGGGTCCTGAGCCAAAAGCACGTCCTCCGCGAGACCTACCTCGCGTGGTACAGCCGCATGACGGCGCTATTTGCCGACGCCGGGCCAACCGTCGAGATTGGTACCGGGCACGGGCTCATGGCCGACGTTGCCCCCGGCCTGATCACCTCGGACGTCTTTCCTTCCCCGTACACCCGGCTCGCCAGCGACGCCATGTACCTACCGTTCGAGACTGGCTCCGTGGGCAACTTCGCGATGCTGGACGTGCTCCACCACATCGAGCGGCCGGTGCGAGCCTTCGCCGAGTTCGCCCGCTGCCTGCGGCCCGGCGGTCGCCTGGTCGTGGCGGAGCCCTACCTCTCTCCGGTGGCGCGCCTGTTGTTCAGATTTCATTTCGAGCCGGTGGATTTTGACCAACAATTGGGAGATTCCTCCGCCCCTCCGAACCCCGACAAAAGCGACCCCTTCGACGGCAACATGGCCCTCTCCCACAAGGCGCTGGTGACCGAGACCGACCGCTTGCTGGAACAGGTCCCTGATCTGCGCCTGGTCGGTCGGGAAATCAGCGATCATCTCGTCTACCCGCTATGCGGCGGATTCAACTTCCGGTCGCTGGTCCCCCGGTGGGGAGCCCCCGCCCTGCGCGCCCTCGAACGGTACACGCGTTTCATGGCCCCGATTGCGGGCTTTCGCATCATCGCGGCCTTCGAGAAGCCCCGCAAAGGCTAGCCGCGGCCGGTCTGGGAAGGCACCGAAGGCGGCTCCTCCAGAGTCTCGATCGGATCGCCCACGGCCAGAGCCGCCCGGGAATCGTCGTTTGGATAGGTCGCCACCGGGATCAGGCTGAGGAATGTCCACGCCTGGTTTTCACCCGCTAAGCGTGGCGCAAAACGCTCCGCATCGGCCGTTTCCCCGGGCCGGTAGAACCAGAGGCGGCCATCGCCCGCCAGCACCCGAAGGACATCCCCGGTCGTTGCCGGTGCCTCAGTCACCTCGGCGACCTTTTTTCCCCACTCGCTGGTTGTACCGGTAACCAGCAGCCGGCCGCCGTATTCCACGTCGTAGGCGACCGGACGGCCAACCAGTTCGTGAACGCGCCACGGGTTCACGTCGCCGCTCGTCAGCAGTGCGTCGCCCGGTCCCATGACACTTCCCAACCACGTAAGGTAGCGCTCTTCGCCCAGTCGAAACTGCGCCGCGCTTACGGCCTGGAATGTCCCGATCCCCACCAGAATCACCAGCGTCGTTGCGGTGGCCAGTGTCGCAAGCCACGCAAGGAGTGCGCCGTCGCGGCCCTCGCCAGGGCGGCGCCTGCTCCACCGGGCGAGCGCGTCATCAATCGCGACACCGGCGATGATGAGTAGTGCAAAGATCACCGCGTTGCTGTGGCGAAACTGGGTGATGACCGGCAGGAACACCGCCAGGATAAGCGCCAACGGCGCGACGATCACTAGGATCACACGCGCGACCGGCATGTAGACCCACACCACCGCGAGCACCGCCAGCAGAACCACCACCGCCGCGTTCTCCACCGGGTTCAACGCCAGCGCCAGCACCGCGAACATAACCGGCCCCAGCACGGCCCATCCCGATAGTCGGGGCCGGCCCCGGGCCAGCGCGAGAATCAGCACCGCCACGCCAACAACCAGCAACAGCCATGCGGAGAATGGAATTGCCCCGGTGATCTGCTGCCCGACCAGATCGGAAAAGAGCGATGGGAAGAGGCCCGGCACCTTGAATACGAACGTGCGAATCGTGTCCGCGGGCTCCCAGGTGTCCCACTCGATATCGGGATCGAGACGAGTGATCAGCGAGCGCTGGTTATTCACGTCCGACGAAAACACCGGCGCATAATTCCCCGATTCGGTCAACCCCGCCCCGACCAGATACCAGTTCACAGCCAGCATGCAAACCAGGAACGCCACCAACGGGATGGCGAACCGCAAGCTACGGCCGCGCGAGGCGCCAACCGGCTCGGCCCGGTCGAACCACTGTCGATTTGCCAGCAACGGCCACGCAAGTATCGCCCAGGCCAGCGCCGGCCAGGTCCATGTGGCATGGCCCAGGGCCAGGAACGCCAGCGAAACTCCCAGCAGGACCAGGCGGGTCCCCGTTGGGCGCCGCGCACAGGCAAAGAAGACCACGAAGGTGGTCGCCACACCGAGAAAAGTGAAGGCGTCGGACCAGCCATTCAACCCGAACCATTCCAGCACCGGATCGAATATCACGAAGGCCCCGGCAACGACACCACCCGCAATGCGCCCGGTGATCAGGTGCACTGTCGCCGTCGCCATCAACGCCACCGACGCGGCCACCGCGATGAGCACGAATGACCAGATCTCCATCCCCGTCGAAAGTCCGAACAATTTGAAGACGAGCGCAAGCACCGGCACGTAGACAAGTCCCTCGGTCGCGAAATGCAAGCCGGCCGGCGAGCCGTCGAAGGCCAGCGCCGTGGCACCGCCAATCCAGAGGTCGGCATAGCCCCAGCCGATGCCGTCCCACCAGGGCGTGAACTCGCCCCGCTGCACCGCTGCAAATCGGTACAAGAAAGCGGCGACAAATACCGCCGCGTAGACACGTCCGGACCGGTCCAAGCGCGCGACCGCAATCATCCTGGTCACGGTTCTCATTGAGGCCGCCCGACGTGCCCGCGACCCCTGCGCCCCTCAACCCAACCCACCGCCGCCACCGCCAGCCAGAGAACCACCGCCACCCGAGCGAACCCACCGGCCACATCCTGTCCCAGCCACGGGATTCTCCCCTGCCGCGGCCGCCCCTCCTCCATCACGTCGATGATTTGGAAGTACTCGGGTTCCTGCGTGAGAGGAAGCAGCACCGCAGCCAGCAACGTCGTCGCAACTGCCACCGCCAGGAGACGTTCGGTAGAGCTGGTTCCGGCCAGGCCATCGCGTCGTCCCAACGCTCTCGCTCCCGCCAGGAGAATCCAGGGCGTCGCGGCAAACGCGAGTATCAGCGCTCGCGTGGCAAAGACCAGGCCCGGGTCCGACTCCGCCCCGGCGATGCTCCTGTACTGCGCCAAAGGGATGAGTTCCAGAACCGCCACCGTCATGCCTCCAAGCAGCACGGCCGCCGGAAGGTGGCCCTTCCCTGGAAGTCCCTCACCGCGATGCCTCCACAGGCCGATCGCTCCGATCCCCCCGCTCGCGAAGATCGCCAGCGCCAGCGTCACCACTCCGCCCGGCGCCGTCCGACCCAGAATGTCGACGATCATCCTTCGGCTCACCTGCCGGTAGGCGTGGACGACCAGGTCGATGTGCGTTCCGCTGGGGGTCCCGTTGCTGACGATGCTCCCCGGTAGCAGGTCCTCGGTCGTGGTGTCGGCCAGCAGTCCTTCGCCGCTCACCTCCGCCACCACCACTTGAAGCTCATATTCACGCCCCGCCGAATCGGCGATCGGCGGGAACGACCACGGCACCACCCGGCGAGAATTGATCAGACCCGCTACCTCGACCACCCCCACGCGGACCGCGACACCACCAACACGCAGCCGGAAGTGAAGCACGGCCCCCAGGTCGGTCGTGCCCCCTGGCGAACCGCGCAAACTGACTTCGACCCGCGATAGGTGGCTTATCTCCGCCCGAAACCGCTGTTCGAACGCGTCCCCCGCCCCAAACGGACCCACCGACCACTGAACCTGCGGATCGGCCGGAAAGGCCGGCTGCCGCCATTCCAGGAACGCGGCGGACCATGCGCCCAGGACCAACAGCAGGGCAACCAGCATTATCGGGACCGGTCGTCGAACCATAGTTTGCCCTCCAGCCGCCCGTCGGACGAAGCCACACCCGGCGATTTCAACCGGGACCCGGTCGCGATCACCGGTCTGCTCGATGGGCACCGTGGGGTATTCTAGGTCCACCTTGGGCAGCGACGCACCTAATCACCCGACCAGCCTCGCCGGCGGGGTCGCGGCCGGCCCACCAGCAGTCGTCCACCGCCCACCGACGCAACGTATCCGGTATCTGGCCGGGGCTTTGCTGGTGGTCGTCCTGCTCGCGTTGGCGGCGGCCAGTCTGCTACAGCGAACCTGGTACCTGCCGACCATCACCCCCACCACCGGCAGTTTCTCCGTGGGGCCCATAAG